>JADGAB010000350.1 GCA_015232245.1 Magnetococcales bacterium
AGCCTGCTCCAGTATCCGCTGCGTTTCATGGTCGTCTCCTTGCATCTTGAAAGATTGGGCAAATTGGTCCACTTCTTGGTTGATTATATTTGTGCAGTCTGAGTGCCAATCCTCCAACATGTGATGAATCAATGGGTTGATGAGGAAAACCGGGTGAATGCCCAGGGAAAGAAGTAAAAAAAATGGACACTGACAAAACAAGTGACTCTGATTTTTCCCATCTGGCGGGCACTCCACTGTTTCCTTTGCTGCTGGCCCTGGAGGAGCGCATCCTGCTGGATGCCGCCGGGGCCGGGGATTTGATCCATCTGCCAACCGATCATCCCTCCTTCGAGCCTCTCCCGACGCACTCCCCGGCGCTCGGGATGTTGCAGGCTCTGGCCCCGACCGGCCAGGAGGTTCCGGTCCTGCCCCGGCGTCGCGAAGTGGTCTTCGTGGATGGCTCTGTGACCGATTATCCTTCCCTGCTGGCGGGTCTGTCCATGGAATCCACCGTGGTGGCGCTCTCCCCCGGCGAGGATGGGGTGGCCCGTATCATGGCGACTTTGGCGGCTCTGGCGCAGCAGGGCGGGGTGGATGCCATCCACATCATCGCCCATGGCGCGGATGGCCTGGTGCGACTGGGCGGGACGGAACTCTCCCTGGCCACCCTGGCCGACCATGCGGAGAGCCTCAAAGCCTGGGGGGCGGGATTGAGGCCGGAGGGAGACATTCTCTTCTACGGCTGCGACGTGGCCCGGGGCGAGACGGGCCTGGCGTTCATCCGTCAGGTGGCGGAGCTGACCGGCGCGGATGTGGCGGCCTCGGACAATCTCACCGGTGCGGCCCGGATGGGCGGGGACTGGGTGCTGGAACAGGCCACCGGACCCATCGAAACCCTGCCGGCCCCCTCGGTCGAGGCCCGGGAGGCCTATGGGGAGACCCTGGCCACCTATACCGTGAGCAATCTCAACAATACCGGCGCCGGCAGTCTGCGCAACGCCATCGCCAGCGCCAATGCCACGGTGGGGACGGATACCATTCAGTTCACTGTCACCGGCACCATCACCCTGACCAGCATGTTGACCGTCTCGGATCCTTTGATCATCCAGGGGGATACCAACGGGGATCAGGTGGCGGACATCAAGCTGAGTGGCGGTGGGGCCAGCATCCGGGGCATTTTTGTCAACATGTCGGCCATTGCCAACGCCCTCACCCTCAACAGCGTCACCGTGGACAACTTCGATCCGGTGGTGGCGGGAGGGGTGGGTGGGGCGCTCTACATCGGCAAGGGTACCTTGAATCTGGATCACTCCACCATTTCCAACAGTTCCGTCACGTTCAGCGGCGGCGGGGACAGTTATGGCGGTGGGATTTATCTGAACGCCAACGGGGTGCTCAATCTGACCGATTCCAATCTGACTGCCAATGCCGCCACCTTTGGCGCCGGGATTCGCAATGATGCCGGGGCCGTTACCGTGACCCGGAGCACCATTTCCGGCAACACGGCGGTGACCGGGACCTCCGTGGGCACGGGAGGAGGCATCTATCAGGCCACGGGGGGGAGTCTGACCATCACCGACTCCACCATTTCCGGGAACAGCGCGACGGGCACCGGGGGAGGGATCATCGTTTCCGCGGGAACGGTGAGCATCGACAATACCACCATTGCCGGCAACAGTGGCACGACAGGGGGCGGCTTGCGGATTCTGGGCGGGACCGTCACCATGACCAACAGCACCGTGGCCGCCAATGTCGCCTCCACGGCGGGCGGCGGGGTGTCGATTGCCGCGCCGGGCACCCTGAGCGCCACCAACAGCCTGTTTGCCGACAACACCGGCACCAATCCGGACATTTCCGGAGCGATCACCGCCAACTACTCCCTGATCGAAAACACCACCGGCGCCACCATCACCACAACCACCAGCAACGTGACCGGCGTGGATCCGGTGTTGGGCAGTCTGGCCAGCAATGGAGGCTCCACCAGGACCATGGCGTTGGGGGTGGGCAGTCCGGCCATCGACCAGTGGAGCGCGGCCCAGGTGGCGAGTCTGTCTGTCAACGATCAGCGTGGCACGGGATACAGTCGTTATTTCAATACGTTGATTGATATCGGAGCCTTTGAGTCCCATATGCCGGTCGCGGTTGACGACACGGCGGTGGCAGTCGAAACCGGGAGTGTGGCCGGATCCAACGCCACGGGGGATCTGGTGAGCAATGATGTCACCACCGGTGTGAAGAACGTGACCGCCATCCGTATCGGGAGTGTGGAGGGAAGCGGCACGGCGGGCGTGGTGGGCAGCGGGCTTGCCGGCAGTTACGGAACCCTGACGGTGGCCGCGAATGGAGCGTTCACCTATGTACCCGACGATGCCAATGCCACCGTCAATGCCTTGCAGGCCGGGCAATCGCTGGTGGATGCGTTCAATTACACCTTGTCGGATGGCTCCTTGACGGATATTTCGGTTTTGACCATCACCCTGAATGGGGCCAACGACGTGCCGGTTGCCGTCAACGACACGGCGAGCGCCACCGAGGACGGGGCGTCGGCCACGGGCAATCTTCTGACCAACGACAGCGACCCGGAAGGCTCCGCGTTGAGTGTCACCACCGGCGTGGGTGTCACCGCGGGCAGTTACGGGACATTGACCCTGGCTGCCAACGGGGCCTTCACCTATGCCCCGAACAACGCCAACGCCACGGTGGACGCCCTGCAGGTGGGGCAATCCTTGACGGATACGTTTACCTATACCCTTTCGGACGGTTCTTTGACCACGACCGCCACCCTGACCGTGACCCTGAATGGGGCCAACGACGTGCCGGTTGCCGTCAACGATACGGCGAGCGCCACCGAGGACGGGGCGTCGGCCACGGGCAATCTGTTGACCAACGATCATGATGTGGACAGCGCCAGTCTGAGTGTGACCGGCGGGGTGACGGCGGGCAGTTATGGTACCCTGACACTGGCTGCCAACGGAGCCTTCACCTATGCCCCGGATAATTCAAACGCCACGGTGTAATTGAACGCATCCACCAGCGATTGCCCGGCCTGCAAGGCATTGACG
>JADGAB010000351.1 GCA_015232245.1 Magnetococcales bacterium
GCATTGATCAGGGCGGTTTCGCCGTTGAGGATGTCCAGCAGGGTGCGTTTGTCCAGTTTGCGCTCTTCCCGGGCCAGTTCGAGGAACTTTCTGGCAATGCTGGACTGGGCGTTGAGCAGCTCCGCATTGGCGCGGGCGGTGTTCAGGTTGTGCCAGGCCACCCGGGCCTGTTCCTCGATCAGACGCCGGGTATCCTCGTAACGCCGCTGGGCGGCCTCCAGATCCTTGCCGGCGGCGGCCACGCCGTTGACGCCCGCCATGCCCAGATTCAACGGATAGGTCATCTCCACCTTGGCCAGGGTCTCATCCTCGAACTCGTCCACCCCCTGAACCTTGTCCTTGAACTTGCGCTCCACAATCCCCTGCACCGTGGGGAAGAAGTTGTTCCGTTCCACGCCCCGCTTCTGGGCCATCAACATGTCCGCCAGCAGACGCAACTGTTTGAGTTGGGGATTCTTCTGCACCCCGATGGCCACGGCGTCATCGATGGTCTTGGGCAGTTCGTTCAGGAAGGACTCGTCCGGCGGGGTGAGTTTCAGGATCTCCGAGGCCTCCCGCAAAAAGACCGTACGCACCCGTTCCTGGGCCTGGGCCACCGCGCCGGTGCCTTGCACTTCCCGGGCCCGGGCGCCGGCCAACTGGGTCTTGACCTGCAACACGTCCGTGGAATAACCCCGTCCCAGAGCCACGCGGACATCTTCCACATCGCTCTGACGCTTGATGTTGCCCACCGACTGGCTGGCATACTCCAGCACCATCTTGGCGCGGCGCATTTGATAATAGGCGGTGGCCGCATCCAGCATCAGATTCTGCCGGGCGTTCTCCAGGGCAGCCTCGTTCTGATCCTTTTGCAGACGGGCCACATCCACCGCGGCATTGGCCTTGCCGAAGTCCCAGAGAAGCTGGGTCAAACGGACATCCAACTCCCGGGGTTCCAGTTTGGTATCCAGACCCGGAGCCTTCTGCATGCGCCGCTCGTAACCGTAGTTGCCGATGACGCTCATGGTGGGCAGGAAACTGTTCTTGAACCGTTCCGACACCCGTTCATCGCTGGCGCTCAAGTCCGCCTGGGCTGCCAGAACCCGATCATGGCGTTGCAGGATCCCTTCCACCGCTTCACGCAGAGTCTCGGCGCGCAGCAGCGAATCCGGGGTCAGGAATGCGACCATCGCCAGCGCGGCAATGCGACAAGAACGTCCTACCTTCATGGAGACAACTCCTTCTGTTTGATCATGCAAGACAAAATTCGCTCAGGGCACCAACTGCAAAGTTTGTACCGAACAACTCACTTATCGTCAACCGAACGTCACATCTGTATGTGAAAATTGCGTGGCCGTCACATACGGCAATTCAGAGACCACCGTCATGCCACCCGGGGTGGCGGCATCGGCGTCATACACCAGATACTGGTTGCTGTCCGAGCCCCCGTCGTTGTCCGTGAAAGAGAGGAAGGCCAGATAGGGCTTGCCTCCGGCCACACCGGCGGCGGTGGCCAGACCATCCAGCACCCCGTTTTGCATATCCGTATCCAGCGTGGCGGTATCCCGGGCGGACCAGGCGATCTCCACGTAGTTGACTCCCGGGGCAAAGGTGCCCCCGGAATGGGACTGAACACCCCCAAAACCGCTATCCACCACCTGGATCTTGTCCTGACCCGGGGTGAAATCGGTGATCCGGTCCGCTGCGGCAAAGCTGGAGGAACCTTCGCTCACGCTGGCGTATTTGAACACATCCGCGCCGTAACCGCCGGTCAACACATCCCGACCGGCGCCACCCTGCAGCAGATCGTCCCCGACTCCTCCCTTGATCACATCCTGACCGGTCGTGCCCTTCAAGGTATCATTGCCGGCCCCGCCCAGCACCAGGGTATGCCCCGCATCCGTCAGACCGCTCAGATCCAGCACATCGTTGCCCGCATCCCCGGCCACGATGTAGGCGGAACTCCCGGAGCCGATCCCGGAGGTCTGGGCAGACCAGTGATTGGCGTTTGTGGCGAGCTCCTCCACGTGAATCTCCTCGACCCCCCGGCTCAGATCGATCTGGCTCTCCGGAGCGGCGAAGGTCAAGGAGGCGGTACCGCCGGTGCTGGCCACAACACCGGTATCGATGTCGACATGCAGGGGATCCGTCGCCGCGGAACCCACGGTTTCATTCACCCGGATGGCCACCCCATGGAGGTTTTCGAACAGCAGCATATCCTGTCCGCCGACATCCTGAATGATGTCATGGCCGCTGAAGGTGGTGTTCTGATCCCAGATGTACTTGGTATCCAGGGCGTTGCCCGCGAAGGTATCGATCGCGGAGGTCTGGGTGAAGTTCATCTGGATGCCGCCGGGCAGCAAGGTGCCCACCAGCAGATCCAACGTCGCATGATTCAAAGTGACCACGGTATCGGTGAAGCCGTCGCCATGGCCATTATAGTCCAGCCGGATCACCAGATCGGTACCGACCTGTTCGGCCTGCAGCCAGCCATCGCCAAAGGGATTGGCGCCGTAATACCCGAAATTGCTGAGCAGATTGGTCAGATCCAGCCGGTCCTCGGCGGAAAAGTCGGCAATGACGTCGCTGCCTACCATGGCATAGCGGCCCAGGGTGTAATTGTAGGTCAACGCGCTGTAGTCATAGTAGAACGTATCCGCGCCCGCGCCGCCGGTCAAGGTGTCGGCGCCCGCATCCCCTCTCAACTGATCATCGCCGGTGGAACCGGTGAGCAGATCATCCCCCTGACCGCCAAAGAGATAACCGCTGCCCGCGATGGTATCGTTGCCGGCTTCACCGTAGAGGTATCCCGTACCCGACAGGGTATCGACACCATTGCCACCGTACAGATAACCATGCCCGGTCAGCGTGTCGTCGCCTTCGTTGCCATAGAGGCTATCCCACTCCCCGTCATTGCCGCCGACCAGAATATCATTGCCGAGACCTCCATCCAGGTAATCCGCGCCAAAGCCCCCTTCCAGGGTATCGTTGCCCGCGCTGCCGGTCATGGTATCCGATCCGGAGGTCTGGGTGAAGTTCATC
>JADGAB010000352.1 GCA_015232245.1 Magnetococcales bacterium
GTCTGGCGGAACCGGAAGTGCGACTGGAGATGCGTTGCATCGCCGGAGAGATCCATCCTCTGCTCGATCAGGTGGCCCGACGGCTCAACAGTCGCAAAATCTCCGTGACCCGGGGCAAACGGGGGGCCATTGTCCGCAGCGCCACCGGAGAGAGCGTGGATGTGCCCGCTTTTGTCTTCAACGCCGTGGATCGGGTGGGAGCCGGGGATGCCTATCTCTCCGTGACCGCCCCCGCCGCCTTCCTCGACGCCCCCGATGAGGTGATCGGATTGATCGGCAATGCCCTGGGTTCCATGGCCGTGGAGATCATCGGCAATCAACGCGCCGTGGAGCTTCTGGCCTTGAAAAAACATATCACCTCGATTCTGAAGTGATCCATGCCGGGAGCGGACAATCTCTCGTCAAATGGCTGCGCTCCGCCTTGACAGAGAGGGTTTTCCCTGGTCAAATTGTTCTTTTATTGATTGCATGGTTGTGTCATGGATCCCATGTCCGGAAGCCTTAATAAAACACCTTACAAGAATTTAAGCCCAGAGGTGATCCTGGATGCGGTGGAGAGCGTCGGCTATCGTTGCGATGGACGCCTGCTGGCTCTCAACAGCTTCGAAAACCGGGTCTACCAGGTGGGGGTGGAAAACGATACCGCCGTGGTGGTCAAGTTCTATCGCAAAGGACGCTGGAACCAGGCCGCCATCCTGGAAGAACACCGTTTCACCCTGCAACTGGCGGATCTGGAAATTCCCGTGGTCGCCCCCCTGGCCAATCCGGAGGGCCGGACGCTCCATCCCTGGCTGGGCTTCCGGTTCGCCCTCTATCCCCGTTGCGGCGGACGGGCGCCGGATCTGGAAAATTCCGATCATCTGGAACGGCTCGGATTGGCCCTGGGCCGCATTCACGCCCTGGGCGCCACCCGTCCCTTCGTCGCCCGTCCCACCCTGGATGTGGAGAGTTTCGGCGTGGAACCCCATCGCTTTCTGATGGGTTCCAGGATCATCCCCGCCGATCTGCGCGCCACCTATGACTCCTTGATCCGGGAACTCCTCGGTCTGATTCGTCGCTGTTTCGATCTGGCCGGGGAGGTCAAACGGATCCGTCTGCACGGGGATTGTCACTCCGGCAACATCCTCTGGACCGACAATGGACCGCTGTTCGTGGATTTCGACGATGCCCGCATGGGACCGGCGATTCAGGATCTCTGGATGTGTCTCTCCGGGGACCGGGAGGAGCAGGGGAGTCAGTTCGCCGCGTTGCTGAAGGGATACCGGCGCTTTCACGATTTCAATCCCCGGGAGGTCCATCTGGTGGAGGCCCTCCGGACCCTGCGCATGATCCATTATGCCGCCTGGATTGCCCGGCGCTGGGATGATCCCGCCTTTCCCAGGGCCTTTCCCTGGTTCGACGCCCCCCGCTATTGGGACAATCACATCCTTTCCCTGCGGGAGCAGGTCGCCCTCATGCAGGCCCCCCCGCTGGATTGGCATCCCCAGTTTTTCATGGAAAACTATTGATCCTGTGGCATCCGGGATGCCATGGAAGGGGAACCATCCACGCAGCCGGTTTATTGTTGATCGTAATATAACTTGCATTTAATTCATCCCCGAAGCGCCTTGACTTTTGGCAAGGCTGACGCTAGATGTGTCGATCACAAAGTCATGGTGAGTCACCAGCATCATGAGACCGACAGCGCATCCATCATCGTCCGACGGGGGGAGTGTCATGAAAAAATTTGCCAAATTATGTTGTTCTGGTCTGTTGGCTCTGTCCGGGGTTTTGACCCTCTCCGGCTGCACACCCACCATGCCGTATCGCACCGATCCCCCCTCCCCCAGTTCGGCCACCTGCGCGGATAAGCCGACCATGCAAAGCGTCAACAGATTGTGTTACGGCAAGGACGGGATAAAAACCGAATACTTCATGGGGTTTGTGGAGTTCGATGACGAAGGGTGGTTCTACAATCGGGACGTCAAGGAGGCCCGGCCCACCCAACTGACCAATCTTTTCAGGACACTCCAAGAGGATTACAACAAAAACAACCAGGCATTTCTCATCGTCACCTATGCCCACGGCTGGAAACACAATGCCGAGGCCGAGGATGATAATGTCAAGAAATTCAACTCGTTGCTGCAACACGTAGTCCTGATGGAACAGGAATTCAGCAAAAGCGGCCAACGTCCGCCGCGCCGGGTGGTGGGGGTCTATCTGGGTTGGCGCGGCAAAAGCACGGATATCCCGGTGGATTTCTGGGATCGCAAGCCGGTGGCCGAACGGGTGGGCAGAGGTTCGGTCAGACAGGTGCTGCTGGATTTGAACGAGTTCAAACAGGCCATGAACCTGACCGCCAAGGTCAAAACCATGCGCCAGGAGGAGCAGGCGTTGCAGGCTTCGCAGGCCCTTCTGGAACAGCACCAACAGACCCGGAGGGCCAGGACGGGCAAACGCCAGGACCAGAAGGCCCTTCAGGCCGAGGAGACTCTCCATGCCGAGAGTGTCGCCAGGGCCCGCAAGGCTCTGGAACGGTCGGCTCGGGAGTTTGAACAGGTGAGCAACGAAGAGGGTTCCGCCTCGGGAAAAGAGACCCAACTGTTCATGATCGGCCACAGCTTCGGCGGACTGGTGATGTATCACGCCCTGAACGCCTTGTTGCTGGAACGTCTGCAGCAGGTGGAAGTGGACAAGAAGAGCGGGGCGTTGCGCTATCGGCCAGTGAGCCGCTTCGGGGATCTGGCGATTCTGGTCAATCCGGCCTTCGAGGGATCGGCTTACGAACCTTTGCATCAGGCGGCCCGGAGTCGCTGTTTCAGTCCGGATCAGACCCCGGCCATGACCACCATCACCTCGGACGCGGACAGTGCCACGGGTTTCTGGTTTCCTGTGGCGCGTCTCGATACCCGGTTGACCCGTTCCACTCCCCAGGAAGGGGAGACGGAGGCGGTATTGCATACCGTGGGGCATCTGGATCGCTACCGCACCCATCGTTTCGGTCCCAAAAACACCGGAGAGGGCGGGCAACCG
>JADGAB010000353.1 GCA_015232245.1 Magnetococcales bacterium
TGTTGTGCCAGAAGATATCGCTTGAGGTGGGTTTCGTTCAGAGGTATGAATGTTGCTGTGTGATACAACGACGATTCGCGGTGGTCGCGAATTGCATAACGAAACAGGAGTCCATCATGCCCAATGTAGTGACCTACTACCGGGTCTCCTCTGAGGAGCAAGCTCAGAAGGATTTGTCTATCCCGGCGCAAAGAAAAATCCTGAACAATTGGCTGGAATCAAGGCCGGACCTGAGATTGGTGCAGGAGTTCGTGGATGAGGGTCATTCTGCGTTCTCGCCAGCCAACAAGCGACCCGGCTTCACGGAGATGATCGCCCACTGTCGCAAAGGCGGGGTCGATGTCATCCTTGTCCACAAGTTGGATCGCTTTTCCAGAAATCGCGAAGAGTCCATCCTTTTCAAATCGCTGCTGAAACGGCACAAGGTGGCGGTCAAATCCATCACCGAGGACTTCGACTCCGACACCCCCCAGGGCTTCCTTCTGGAAGGAATGATAGAGGTAATCAACCAATTCTACTCGATGAACCTCGGCACCGAGGTCATGAAAGGGCTGAAAGAGAATGCCGAACGGGGGTTCTACAATGGCGGAACCGCGCCTTATGGTTATCGGAAGCGGCTGGTTTCCGAAGTTCCTGGCAAGAAACAGTGCAAACTGGTTCTTGGGCCTGATGAAGAGGTGTCGACAGTTCGGGAAATCTTCCATCTGTCGGTTCAGGAAGGCCTTGGAGCCAGGAGGATTGCCGAGCACCTGAACAAAAATGGGCCACCATCTCCGACTGGTGGCCATTGGCATATTTCCTCGGTCTACAACATCCTCACCCAACGCGCCTATATCGGCGACACGGTGTGGAACAGGAAGCGGGACAGCAAAACGCCAAAGCCAAAGGGCGAATGGGTGGTCACCGAAAACACTCATCCCCCGATTATTGATCGGGAGACGTTCGACAGGAGGGGTAATCAAGCCAAAGGGCGCATCATCAGCGACCACGACCGCACGGATAATGTTCAACGCCCGGTCAAGCACCTCCTCAGTGGAATCATCAAATGCGGCAGTTGTGGTGGCAACTACGTCGGGCGCAGCTACTCGGGATGGAAACCAGGATGTCGGGTGGAACAGTACCGATACTTGTGCGCCTCATTCATTGGCCGGGGATCCGGGGCCTGCGCCCATGTGACGCTGTACCGGGATTGGGTCGAGAACAAGGTGATCGACATTATCAGGGAGCGGGTCTGCGCGCCAGAACGCCTGGAAGAGTTGGGGGGGATGGTCAAGAAGAAGATTGAGGCCAGAAAGCGCCTCCATGGGAGGGATCAGAAGACGGTCGAGCAGAGGATTCGGGCCACGGAAAAGAAGATCGACAACTTTTATTGCGCCATCGGAGATGGCATGGATCCTACGGTCTGTAAAGAGCACATTGCCCGACTGGAAGAGGAGAAAGCCCAACTGGAAACCGAGGCAGAAACCCTGCAAAAAGAGGACTACTACCAACGGGCGTTGGAAAACAACATGGCCATGCTCCATCAGTTTGCTGGGGTCTTCAACGAACGGTTCAAGGAGCTACCATTCGCGGTGAAACGGCAGGCGATTGAGCACTTCATTCACAGCATCACTGTCGTGGACCACAGTCGGGTCCGCATCGAGGTGAAGGTTCCGTTCGACAATAACGGGATCAAGCTGCTCACCAGCGAGGTAGAGAACCCCAACCCGCACAGCGTTGCGCCACAACCGTTTGAAATCTTTAAGAAACAGTCAGAACGTGATTTTGCGCAATCTGATACAGTCCAGGTTTGAGCGCGAAATCGCGGCAGAGCGGATCCGAGATAAGTTCGCCGCATCGAAACGTCGTGGGATCTGGATGGGTGGACATCTTCCCCTCGGGTACGAAGTTCAAAACCGCAAGTTGCTGATCGTGCCGGATGAAGCGGAAACAGTACGGTTCATTTTCAAGCAGGTTGCAGAGGGTGCGTCCGTCACCCTGATGATCCAGACCCTGGCCGAAATGGGGGCCAAAGGCAAAAA
The DNA here is from genome assembly GCA_015232245.1 of Magnetococcales bacterium. Lineage (GTDB taxonomy): Bacteria > Pseudomonadota > Magnetococcia > Magnetococcales > Magnetaquicoccaceae > Magnetaquiglobus. The sequence goes on from JADGAB010000353.1 coordinate 2,022, forward strand.
CGGCAACCCCATGGACAAGGGATACATTTACCGCATCCTGTCCAATCGCATCTATTTGGGGGAAATCATCATGGGCCAGGAATCTTTTCCTGGAGAACATGCGGCGATCATCGACCGCGCAATCTGGGACAAAGTGCATCTTGCCTTGGCCGCCAACACCGTACAGCAGAGATCCGACAGTCGGGTTCAGACCCCGGCCATACTGAAGGGCATTGTCCAGTGCCGTCATTGCAACCGGGCCATGAGTCCCAGCTTCACCCGGAAGAATGGACGCCTGTATCGGTATTACACCTGCCAGACCGCCCAGAAAAATGGTTACGCAAGCTGCCCCACACGCACCGTTTCTGCCGGAGAGATCGAGGCGGTGGTGATCGGGCAGGTACGCACCATGTTGAGAACACCGGAAATGATCGTCAAGGCGTGGCAGGCGGGAGAGGCGGAAGATGACGGAATTCAGGAACGGGATGTGGCCGAGGCCCTGCAACGGCTCGATCCGATTTGGGAGGAGTTGTTCCCGGTGGAGCAGAAGCGCTTGGTGCAACTGCTCGTCGCCAAGGTGAATGTGGATAAGCACGATGTTCAGGTTCATTTGCGGGCAGATGGACTCGACACCCTTGCCAGGGAATTGAAAGATATCGGAAAGGAGCAGAGGGCATGAAAGCTGAGATGAGCAGGGATGGACGGATCATTGTCGTGACGGTGCCGATTGCGATGAGAAGGCGCGGTGGCCGCACGATGATCATCGCGCCAGAGGGCATGGCGGTAGCACCCACGTCTGCAAATGATGATGCCGTGTTGAAATTGGTGGTGCGGGCGCATCACTGGCTGCGCCAGTTGGAAAATGGCCGGTTTGGCTCCATCAGGGAACTGGCGGAATACGAAAAGCATGATTCCTCCTACATCTCCAAGATTCTGAGCCTGACGTTGCTGGCACCCGATATCGTGGAAGCCATTCTCGACAGGCGGCAACCGGATGTCCTGACCTGGG
>JADGAB010000354.1 GCA_015232245.1 Magnetococcales bacterium
AGCGCGCCAAAGGCTTAAAGTCCCAAGGGCTTCGCCCCTGGACCCCACCAGGGGGATAATCCCCCTGGACCCCTATCCGCATTCAAGGCGTCAGATCGCTTTCCGGCATGGTCTTGCGGATGGCGGCCCTCACCATCTCGTTACCAAACGAAATGAAACGCCGGGGCCCCCGCTCCAGAATCTTCAGCACCCCGGCCTGATGCAAATGGGTGACAACCGCTTCGGTGGCCTGGGGATCCCCATGCAGATTCCAGGCGATCAACTGCTCCATGGGCACCTCCGGGTCGCTGGCGGCCAAAGCCCGAATCACCTTCCAGTCCATGCCCACCAGCGCCTGCAACCGTTCCATCACCATGCAGGCAAGGGTGTCCGGAAACAGATCATGGGCGCGAATGGTCTCCTGCAACGCGGATCTCTTCAGTTTCAGCAAATGGTTGGCGATCTCCACGGCAAACAGGGGCACTCCCCGGCTCCATTCGAGCAACAGATCGATCTGCAATGGATCCAGTCGTCTGGCCACGGGCATCTGCTTGAGCAGACGCAGAATCTCCCGGTTCGGCAAACGCAGCAAGGAGAGCACATGCATGGCCGGATGATTGGCCAACGCCCGCAACTCCGCCTTGCGTCCCGCACCCAGCAGCCAGACATGGGTGTTGTTCAACCGGCTGGCCAGACCCGGCAACAGCATGCGGGAAAAAGAGTCCATCCACTGAAGATTGTCCAAATGGAGAATCACCGCCACCGGGGAAGGAGGCAAAATCCCCACCAGGAAATTCAACAACTCTTCGTACAGACCATCCCCGATCTGCATTCTGGGAAGCGGCTCGATTTCCCGGAGCAACTCCAGAAACTTCCGGCCACTCCGCTCCAGAGGAGCCGTCATCCCCCCCACCCACTGCTCCAGCCGGTTCCAACGCTCCGCCGGGGAGGCATGAAGATCGCACCTGGCCAGACTCTCCAGGATCGGCAGAAAAGGATGCAACGGCACCATGCGCGCCACCGTGTGACAGGTACCCATAAGCCAGCGGACATCCCGACGGTTGACCGTCTCCAGATGCAACTGCCGGATCAGACGGGTCTCCCCGAAACCGGCCTCTCCCACCACCAGGGTGGCCTCGGTTTCACCTTTGAGCGCGTTGGCCAACCGACGATGGAGTTCATCAAGTTCCGTATCCCGTCCCACAAAGGGAGGATCCTGCCAGCGGTCCCTGGAAAGATCCCAGCCACGCAACACCCCGCTGCCGGGAAGCAGGGGCGAAAGCATTCCGTAGCGCACAAACACCCGCCCCACAGCCCCGGCGGTCCCTGCGGAGAGCACGATGCCCGGGCCCAGGTTGATCGATGCGCCGCTTCCCGCCTCCTCCTCGTGGTGGATCAACTCCCCCTGAATGGTGGTGGCCGCCCCATCCGTACAGGTGACCACCTGCACCGAATAGACCGTGATCTCGATCCAGGAGTCATCCAGCGCCAGGGCGGTCAACTCCCTGGCCAACAGATCCATGATCATGCCCGCGCAGCAGACCGCGCGCAACGGGTCGTCCTCCCGCATGAAGCGAATGCCGAACAGCACCAGAGGCCCCTCGATGCTGCCCTGCACCACCCCCTCGAAACGACGGGCCGCCTGATCGCACGCCTCACGCAGCAACCGGTTGTAACGGTTGAACCGTTCGCTGCCCAGACGATGCAACAGATCTTTCGGTGATCTGGCCCGGATGCGCACGCAGTGCATGGGTTGCAGAGTGGCGGACAATGCCTCCGGCATTTTGCTTGCGGAACGATTGCGCACCGGTTCCTCTTTTTTCACAGAGGCCAGAAAGAAAGACTCCTCTTCGGACTGGGTGACCAACTGGGCGGCCTTGGTGCGATTGTTGACCTTGAGACGCCGGAAGATCTCCACCAGATGCTGCTTGACCGTGCCATCGGAGATGTCGAGACGACGCGCCACCTCCTTGTTGCTGCATCCGGCCTGGATGAGCTTGAGGATTTCAATCTGACGCCTGGTCAAGGGCAAAGGGTCCATGATCGGTTCTCCGGCGCAGCCTTGAAGAAATATTTCAGGGATTGGATGAAAAATGCTGGGTCAGTGCCTGCCAGGTGGCCAGCAAGCCGTCCAGAGCGGAAAGATGTCGTTCCGGACGGGTCAAGGGATTGAGAATATAGGCGAGAATGGAGCGGCTGCCGGTGATGATGTCCGCCTTGACCTTCATGCCGGGCAGTATGGCATGTCCGGACGCGGGGTCTCCCACAAACAGTTGCTCAGGCGTGACCAGTCCCTTGTACGATACATTGCCTTCCGTGTCCAACTGGGTAAAAGGCGATACCGACAGCAGACGCCCTGTCACCCCGCCAAATCGGCTGAAGTCAAAACTGGTCACCCAGATGGCCACCTCCAGACCAGGATGCACATATCCCACATCCTTGGGAGAGATGTTCAAGGCCAATTGCAGATCATTCGACAACGGCACGATCTCCATGAGCACGTCACGAGAGTTGAACACCCCCCCGGAAGTCCGGACCCGGGAGTCCTGCACCCGACCCTGGATCGGAGAGAAGACATCCAGATGATATTTCCGATCCGAAAGTTTTTCCAGCAATGTCTTGACCTGAGAGATTTCGTTGCGGATGGTGCCCAGTTCCTGATTGGCCTGATTGTTCAGTTCCTTTTCATACAGGGTCTTTTTGGACAACACCTCCTCCATCGCGCCTTGACTCTGTTTGATCTGATTCATCAAGGTTTTGCCTTTTCCGGCGCTCTCCAGGTAGACCCGTTTGGATTCCAGTTGGGAGAGGCGTGACACCAGTTTCTTTCTGCCGAGGTTCTCCTGCAACTCCATGAGATCGGCATTGACCCGGGTGCTTTTCTCCATGTTGGCCAGATTCAGTCTGGCCAGTTCGATTTCGGTGCGTTTCTGCTGGATCTGGGTGTCAAAGACCCAAAGACTCTTCTGTCGCACCTGATTCTGGGTGTCGAGCAGGGCGCGCTGCTCCCGGATCATGTCAGAGTACTT
>JADGAB010000355.1 GCA_015232245.1 Magnetococcales bacterium
CACAAGGGCAGCGTCATGAATATGGAAGGGGAGAATTCGGCCAATGTCTTCACGGCGGCTGGATTTCTGAACCGGGTCAACACCGGGGCCAAGGTGGATATCGGTTCCCAGGTGGTGGTGGTCGGTGGTGGCGACAGCGCCATGGACGCCGCCCGGGTTTCGTTGCGCCTGCAGGCGGATATGGATGCCGCGGAAGCCAGCGGCAACGACGAAGCCTACGAGAAGGCCAGAGTCGCTCTGGATGGCGTGACCCGGGAGGAGGAGAATGCTCTCTCCACCGAAAAGACCGCCATGGACTCCGCCCGGATCGTGCGTCGGGTCTCCAAGTATTCCAAGGTGACATTGTTGTATCGGCGCACCAAGGATGAAATGCCGGCCATCGCCAAAGATGTGGTGGAGGCCGAGCACGAGGGGATTGAATTCAAACTCCTCTCCACCCCGGTCGGCCTGGAAACCCAGGGCGGTCGCGTGGTGGCGGTGAAGTGCATCCGCATGGAACTGGGGGCTCCGGATGCCTCGGGTCGGCGCAGTCCTGTGCCGGTGCCGGGTTCCGAGTTCACCATTCCCTGCGACACCCTGATCATGGGTATCGGTCAGGTTCCCGAGTTGGAAGAGGGAATGGAAGAGTTTGCCAACAAGTGGGGCTGGGTGGCGGCCAACAATACCCATCAGACCAAGGATCCTCAGGTCTTTGCCGGTGGGGATGTGTTGGGATTGGGGATTTCCACCCGTTCCGTGGGTCAAGGCCGGGTGGCTGCCCGTGCCATTGACGGTTATCTGAAGGGTGTGCCCTATCAGATTCCGTCCAAGGGTCGTTCCATCAAGACCGATCAGATGCGTTTGAGCTACTACAAGTCCGCTCCGCGCAATGAAGAAGTCTCCTTGCCGGTGGAGGAGGCCATCAAGGGTTTTGTGGAGACCACCCAGACCATCACCATGGAACAGGCCCTGGCCGAATCCAAACGGTGCATGAGTTGCGGACTCTGTTTTGCGTGTGATCAGTGCCGGATCTTCTGTCCCCGGGAGGCCATCTCCAGGGACTTTTCCCGTCCCAAGGGGAAGGTCATGCATACCGACTATACCCGTTGCAACGGCTGCCATGTGTGTCATATGGCCTGTCCGTGCGGATATATTCAAATGGGTATGGGGTTGTAGGTTTTTCCATCCCATGGTTTGGTCAGACATCCGGGGAAGCGTGCAAGCGCTTCCCCGGATTTTTTTTATACCGGCGCGTTGCCTTCGACCATTCCCATGATGCGGGAGACATAGCGGCGGGTCTCCCCGGGCATGGCGGAGGCCGGTTGCCGTTCCAGATTGCCCATTCCCCAGTTGTAGGCGGCCAGGGCGGAACGGACATTGCCGTCGTAGCGGTCCAGCAGACGGCTCAGATAGAGGGTGCCCCCCATGATGTTCTCTTCGGCGTTGAAGGGATTTTTCACCCCCAGTTCCGCGGCGGTGCCGGGCATCAGTTGCATCATGCCCTGGGCTCCAGCCGGAGAGACCGCCTTGGGATTGAAACTGCTCTCCACCTGGATGACCGAACGGATCAGATCCGGATCCACGCCGTAACGTTCCGAGGCGCGCTGGATGATCTGTTCATAGTTGCCACCCCCCATGGAGGAGGAGATTTTCTGGGTGGAGTCCGCCGGGACCAGGGTTTTGGGATGTTTGTCGATGCCGGGGGCCCGATAGCCTTGCGGCATGGATTCCGGAATGTTGCAGCTCAAGGGCCAGTTCTGGTCGTTTCCGGAGAAATCACCAGAGGAGAGGGTGGGCAGACCTCCCACCGTATCCTTGGCCTGGCGCAGCGCGGACATCACCGCATCCACCAGGGCGCTGACAGAGGTTGGAGAGAGTTTGGCGCTCCCGGGCAGACCGTTGCGCTCTTCGACGGCCTGCATGAGCAGTTCATTGAAGGGGCTGGAAGCCGTGGCCTGGGGGGTGGTGCGAAACCTTCCCATTTGGCTGGCGTTCTGCAGATAGGCCAATTCGGGCGTGGTGATAGGGGTGGTCGTCATCTCGTCACCTTGAGGTGTGGTAAAAGTTACGGATGAACGACCACTTGCAATTTCTGCGCCATTATTTTCGTTGACTGTTGCGTCACGCAGCAGGCAGACGGTCAAAAAAGCGCGCCCGATAGAGCACCCGTTTCGGGGCTCCTTCCGGATCCGAAAAGGCGGCGCGGGTGTGCAGCACGTTGTTGCTGATCAGGCCCCATCCCTGTTCCAGACGTCCCCGGAAACGTTGCGGCTGGGAATCGTTGAGAACTCCCCGCAGGATCTCCACCGCCTGTGTCGTGGCGTCGTCGCCGCGCCAGCGGATGCTTTTGGTCCGATTGGTGAAACGCATGTGCAATTGACCCGCCGGCGTCACGGCGAAGACCGGTCCGGAACGTTCGGGCCGGGCGATGGAGCCATCCGCATCCAGACGGGCCGGAATGGTCATGACATCCGGTTCCATGAGAACGCGCAGGGCCTCGGGATGGTCGTCCCGCAGACGGATGTAGACCAGATCGTGATCCAGAAGATCGTTTTCTCCTCCGGTGTGGGCCGGGCGCTCGCAATAGAGACACAACGTCTGCACCGGGTGATCCGCCGGATTGTAGTATCCATCCGTATGCCAGCCGATGGCTGCCTCCCGGTAGGGGATGTAGTGGGCGAACGGGGCGTGGGCCGAACCGCCCGGGGTGAGGGCGGAGAGACCGGTTTCATCCGCGCCGAGGTTTTTGTCCATCTGGAATACCCCCAGGCGAGCGGTCATGGCGGGCAGGGGATTTGCCTGGAATCTTTCCGGTTGGGGCACAAAGAAAATGGCCATGTTGCTTTTGGCGCAACGGGCGCGGACCGCTTCCACTTCGTCCGGGGTCATGGCAAAGGGATTCTGGATCTCCACCACCAGATCGGTCAGTTGGGTCGGATAGTCGGCAAGCTTCCGGGTTTTCCATGCCAGGTAGGCAGAGGAGTCGTCGAGGGCGGGAAATGTCATGGTGTGTTTTTTGACTCTGGGCT
>JADGAB010000356.1 GCA_015232245.1 Magnetococcales bacterium
GACATTTCCGGTCATGTCGTACAAGCCATAGGGATTGGGCAGCTTATCGCCCACCGGATGGGTCTTGGCCAGGGCATTGTCCGTATCCCAGGCATAATCCCCCAGTCGGGTGGCGTCGTCACCGAAGAAATAGGCGGTGCTGCTGCCGGCCCGGGCCGCGTACTCCCATTCCGCTTCGGTGGGCAGACGATAGGTTCCTTCTCCACGGGCGTTCATTTTGGCCAGAAAGAGTTGAATGTCGTCCCAGGAGACCTGCTCCACCGGACAGGTGTCGCCGCATTTGGAAAAATGGGCCGGATTGCTCCCCATCACCGTTTTCCATTGGCCCTGGGTCACTTCAGTGGATTGCAGATAAAAGGAGCGGGTCAAGGTCACGGCATGCTGGGAACCCTCGTTCACCGACCGGCCCGTTTCATTGGTGGCGCTGCCCATGGTGAATTTTCCCATGGGAATCGGTTTGAAGCTCATGCCCAGAGCGTTGGAGAAATCCTCCAGGGGTGGTTCGGTGATGGTCCTGGTCTCGCCGAGCCGGGCGTCGATGGCGGCGAGCACGCTGGCGTTGCTCTGTCCGGAGGGCAGCAGAATGCCGGTATCCACGTTTGGAGCGCCCACCAGATGGCGTAGAATCAATACTCCGTCGGTGGCGTTGGTGATGCCGTTGCCATCCATATCCAGGGTGGAGCTCAAGGCGTCGATGGTCTTGATGATGGTCCGATTGGTCTGTCCCGCAGGCAACTGGATGCCGGTATCCACGCTCGGGGAGCCGTTGAGCCGTCTCAGAATCAATACCCCGTCCGTGGCGTCGGAGATGCCGTTCTGATCCACATCCAGCCCGGTGATCTGGGTGGAGGTTCCGGAGGAGACCAACAGGGAGAGGGTGAAATAGGTCGTGGTGGTGTCGGCGCCATCGCTGACGGAGAGCACGATCATCGCCGATCCGGTCTGCGTGGTGGTCGGGTTGATCACCAGCATGGGCAGAGGCTCGATGATTACCTGGATCTCCTCATCGCGGATCAGGGCGTTGTTCAAGGATTTGGCGGAGAAGAGGAGATCCTTGGTCGGGGTCTCCGCGTCCGATACCGTGAAGGGAATGGTGATGGAGGGGGTGCCCGCCTGGACGGATTGATGGGCAATCGGGGTCACGATCGGCTTGGCGTTGACGTGGGGTTGAATGGTGATGGTCACGGTGCCCACATTCGAATCGCTTTTGCCGTCCTGGACCTTGTAGGTGAAGTTGTCCGCGCCGGACATCTGCGGATTGGGGGTATAGGTGAAGGCTCCGGTGGCCGGATCGGTCAGAGTGGCCACCCCTTTGTTACCGTTGGCCACCAGAGTGTAGATCACGGTGTCCCCGTCCGCGTCCGTGGCCGCCAGTTTGCCCGAGATCGGGGTGTTCTCCGGGGTGGTCAGGGTGAGACCCGGGGCGACCGGGGGATCGTTGACCGGCTGGATGGTGATGCCTATGGTGACCGGATCGGTGGAGTAGGCGCCGTCACTGGCCTTGATGGTGAAGGAATCGGTGCCAAAGGCATTGGCGTAAGGGGTATAGGTGAACGCGCCGGTGGTGGTGTTGATGATGCTGATCGATCCCTTGGTGGGGAGGGTGATCAGGGTGTAGGTCAAGGGGGTGGCATCCACGTCCGTGACCGGGAGAAACCCGTTGTAAACTTTGTCCTCGTTGGTGGTGAACGTACCGCTGCTGGCTGTGGGCGGGTCGTTGACCGGCTGGATGGTGATGCTGACCGTAGCCAGGTTGGAGACCTCGGTTCCATCTGTGGCCATAAAGGTGAAGCTGTCGGAGCCGTTGAGGTTGGGGTTGGGGGTGTAGGTGAAGGCCCCGGTGGTGGCATCCGTGAGCTTGACCGTGCCCAGTTGGGGAAAACTGGTGATGGAAAAGCTTATCGGATCCCCGTCCACATCCTTGGCCGGGAGTTTTCCGGAATAAACGGTGTCTTCCGGCAGGGTGATGGTCAGGTTGCTGGCCGTGGGGGGATCGTTCACAGGGGTGATGGTGATGGCCATGGTGGCGACCACCGAGTTGTGGACGCCGTCGTTGACCAGATAGGTGAAGGTGTCCGGGCCGTTGATGTCGGGATAGGGGGTATAGGTGAAGGCGCCGGTGGTTTCGTCGGTGATGGTGAGGGTGCCTTTGGCCGGAGAGTTGACAATGGCGTGGGTCAACCGGTCCCCGTCCGGATCCGAGGTGGGCAGCAGGCCGGCATAAGGGGTGTCTTCCGGGGTGACGAAGGCCCCGGATTGGGCCATGGGGGGATCGTTGCGGTTGGCGGTCAGGGTTGTGGGCGCGCTGGGCACACTCTCCGGGGTGTTCTGTCCATCGACATAGATGGCAACTGCCCGCAGATATCGTCCCACCTGGCTTTGGGTGATGGTGAAGCTGTCGGAGGTGGCCCCGGCGATGTTGATCCAGCCGTTGACGCCGTTGGCGGAGGATTGCCATTGATAGCCGATGGCGCCCAGACCTTCCGTGTCGGCCAGGGTGTTGCTCGCGCTGAGGGTTTCGCCCTGAATGGCGCTGCCCTGGATGGTCACGGCCCCTGTGGGCGGATCGTTGACCGGCGTGACCGTGATGGTCATGCTGGCGATGTTGGAGTTGAGGGTGCCGTCATTGACCTGAAAGGTGAAACTGTCGCTGCCAAAATAGTTTGTCTCTGGGGTATAGAGAAATGTGCCGCTGTTTCCCTGGCTGAGCGAGATGGCGCCATGGGCTGGAAGAGTGAGCACGGCAAAGGTCAGGGGGTCCGCGTTGCCGTCGAAGCCGATGAGAGTTCCGGAATAAGGGGTATCCTCCGGAGTGGTGAACGCGCCACTGGAGGCTGTCGGGGCGACATTGGAGGTGACGTTGGCGGTAATGGCCAGGCTGGCCACGCTTTCCGGGGTGTTCTGCCCGTCGGTGTAGCGGGCCAGCACCCGGATGTATTTTTCGGCTTCGTTCTGGGTCAGGGTCAGGTTGGAGGCGGTGGCGCCTGTCAGATCGCTCCAGCCGCTG
>JADGAB010000357.1 GCA_015232245.1 Magnetococcales bacterium
CTCACCGTGGATACCCAGAAGAAACGACGCGGTCCATTACCCATGGATGGCCCAACTCCAGGCCAACAGCGCATGCTGGAGGCTATCAAGGCATTCATTGCCGCGCATAGCATGGCCCCCACCTTTACGGAATTGAGTGAGATTCTGGGCATCAAGCCCCCCAGCGTGCATGAGCAGATCACCGCCATGATCCAGAAAGGCCTGTTGCGGCGCACTTCCCGCAAGGTGCGTTCTCTTGAAGTGGTCGAACAGAATATTCGGGTTCCCCATCTGGTTGCCGTGCCTGTCTTGGGGTTGGTGACTGCCGGAGTGCCGATTTTGGCAGCGGAGAACCGGATCGGCGAGGTGTTGGTGGAATCGCATGTGGCGCGCGGGACATGTTTTGCCTTGAAAGTCAAAGGTGACAGCATGGTGGATGCGGATATCATGGAAGGCGATCTGGTCATCGTCCGACAGCAACCGATTGCAGAAAATGGTGATATCGTTGTGGCGTTGCTGGGTGACGAAGCGACGGTCAAACGATTGTTCATATCAGATACCTTGATTGAGCTGAGACCTGCCAATCCATCCTATCGTCCAATTCGGATCGAGCAGTCGGACGAACTCAGGATTCTTGGGAAGGTTTTGGCAGTTCGCAGTCTATCTCCAACATCCAACGTATGAGGACGATCATCGTGGCCACTTTCAACCCCCGTCGATTTGCGCAACCAGACAGGCTCAAGGAGATTGCAAGCCAAAGGTTGTCACTGTTTCTGCAGCCATTCCAGACGTACCTGGAGGGGCGAGGTCTGAACTATTCAGCGAATGGCAACGGCATTGACTACTCTCTGCTGGCCTCCATTCTGATGAATCCGAACGACAAGACCCCGGACGATCTGGTGGATGCCCTCTATTTTGTGCATGAAATGGCAACGCCGGAAGGAATGAATCAGCTGTTGGAGGCAGCACGGGAGAAGGGACTGGTTTTGGAGTACGACCCAAACAGCAGTCCCGCCGATATCGTCATTCAGGTGTGGAACCAGGACCGGGATCTGCTGGAAACGCAACACGCCATGGCGCTGCTTTCCCACCCCCGGTCTTTCATCTATTTTTCCGGCATGACAAAAAGCCACAAGTTCGTCATGCCGACGGAACAGACGCTGCGGACCTTGGAAGAGGCCATGAATGACTGGTTTGCCGACCACCGACGCGGCAGAGGATGCAAGGTTTTCGTCTTTGACCAGGGTCGCAAGGTCAGCATCCTGGTGCGTCATGGCTTGCCCACCAAGCGGGAAGGCTCCATCAAGGAGGGGGGTGAGTCCTCTTCCATCCACTACCGCCCGGAAAAGCACGACGTGCTGATCTACGACCGCAAGTTTGTGGAACTGGCGATCAATGCCGAAACCAAGGGCGAGCGGGAGATGTACATCGCCAAGATCGGGTGGCACCTGTTCGGGGATGAAGCCTTCTTCCCCGGCGAAGAGAAGTACACCTTGTCCCCCTTGACGGTGGATGGAAAGGCTGCCCTCGCCTGTGGCGACGTGGAGGGGCTGGAGTGGATCCGTTTGCGCAAAATCGCCATTCACAAGGGCGGGCAGTACGGCGCTGTGGACGCCATGAAGGCGACCGACCTCTTTGCTCATCTGGAAGAGCAATGCATTGTCATCCATCCGTCGACGCGACTCATGATGGCAACCTTCGAGGTCAAATTCACCAACGCCAAACGCACCAGGTCCGTGACGATCTATCCTGCCAACAAAGCCCAATACACACGAGACGAGGACAACGCACTTCTCGAAGAGTGGATGGGCAAACGCGGATTCCTGGTTGGTGTGGCAGAAGGTGAATCGAATGAAGAGGTTGAGTCGACTGTGGATCGCTTTGGAAATTCTGCCTGGCCTGTCGTCGGTGCTGGAGGAATGGCGGCAACTGCTTGGGGATGAGTTCGATGTCGCCCGGCAACTGCTGCGGCCTACCAGCCATCGATCCGAGATCTACCCTTGTCCGATTCCTGGGGGTGACGGATGTCCACGCCGGGTGGTGGATCTCGGCGGGAAAGGCTTGATTGCCGTCTGCTCCGATACGCAAAAGAGCTGCCGGGATGTTGTCCTGACTGCGGCGGATCTGGTCGTCTACGAACTGGACCGCCGCAGGTTGGGCCTGCTGGCTGTGATGGCCCTGGGCGCGACTCCGATCATCTTTGCCCCGGTGACTGCGTTGCGCGAGACGTTTCGCGTCGGGGAATACCAGCCTCGCGAGGGGGATCGCTTCCCGGTCTTCCTGACCATCCAGGCCAACCCGGAACGGTTGCGGGATGTCGCATCCATATTACTGCGGACGCAACCGGCTCCGTTCATACTCCTGGTTCCCGATGATACCTTCCTGGCTGCCGATCTGCGTCAGATGGCGGCAGAACGCAAGTCTCGCATCCTCATCCTCGGCGATCTCCTGGTCGCCGAGGTCACGGGCAGCAATTTGTTGCCAAATCCAGGCACCTCAGCGCAATTGGCCGCCTTCCACGCCGCAGTGATGCCGGATTCCTCGGCAAGGGATCGCTTTCCCACTCCCCCCGGCGCCCGCTGGAACGAAATCAAGATCCGCTTCCTCAACCGGGACGCCGTCTCGATCCAATGTCACGGTATGGTCAGGACCATCACCTACCACGACATGCAAATGAGCGATGGCCGCAGCGGTCAGCCCAACAAACAATGGATTTTGCTGTACGAAATGGCGGATACGCGGGGCCAGTTGGAAATTCGCAGCCACCATGTCGATCAATTGAACAAAAAACGCAAAGAAAACCTCACAAAAGCCTTGCGTGGCTATTTCGGCATCGACGACGACCCCATCGTTTGGGATGAGGAGTGGTCCTCCTATCGTACCCGCTTCCTGCTCGAACCGGAAAACTGACTCTGCCCCGGCTGCCCAGCCACCCGTTCCATCCCGGACTCATCCTCTGACATTACCTCTCCCCGGTGAATTTTCACCGAGCCGGGAGTGTTCCT
>JADGAB010000358.1 GCA_015232245.1 Magnetococcales bacterium
GCCGTGCACCCCGGCGGAACGGGCGCAGACCTCCCGGTAGAGGCTTTCCGCCTGGTCGGGCTCTCCCAGTTCCTTGAGCACCCTCGCCAGGGCCAGATCGTTGTCGATGGCCATGGGATGAGCGGCGCCCACTTTTTCCCGCCACCCCTTTCGGGCGGTCTCGTAGATCTCCCGGGCGGCGGCGGGATTCTGGCGGCTTTCGGCCAGTTCGGCCAGGGCCTTGCGGGCGGCCAGGGTTTCCGGATGGCCGGATCCCAGGGCTTTCGAGGCGCTGGCGGCGGCCTGCAGCAGCAGAGGTTCCGCATCCCCGCCCTTGCCCGCCATGGTGAGGCAGGTGCCCAGTTCCCGTTCGCTCATGAAGGTGGCCGAGTGGGTCGGACCGAGATTCTCCCGGGCCAGATTCACCGCCTGCCTGCCCAGGCGGATGGCTTTGTCCAGCTCCCCTTTTTCCGCGGCGGCCATGGACTCTTCCCGGGATTTGGACCACATTCCCGCAGCGCCGGCCTTGTTGGCCGGAACCGCTCCCGCCTGATTGAGGGCTTCGTCCACCCAGGAGGGCAGGGCGTTGACCAGGCGGCTGATCTCGCTGTTGTAGGCCGCGGCATCCTTGGGGGCGTGGCGGCTTGCCGCCAGGGCGGAGGCGCGCCGGAGATGCTCCAGGGCCTGTTCCGTCTGGCCGGCCTGCAGGCTGAGAGTGGCGGCGTTGTGGAGCCAGTCGGCCTGGCCCGGATCCAGGGCGTGGGCCTGGACAAAATGGTTCGCGGCCTCGGTGGTCCGTTGCTCCTGCAGGGCTTTTTTCCCAAGCGTCGCGGCCTCGGCGGCTTTGGGATCGTTTCTGGCCGCCGGAGGGGGCGGGGGAAGCGGCAGAAAGGGGGGGGCCATCAGGACCGTCGGGTTCCCGGAGGGGGACGCGGCGGGTTCCTGTCGGACTGTCGGCAACTGCGCCGCCGGTTCCGTCGCCATGGGACTCGCAAGGCTTCCCAACGCCAACCCCATGGACAGAATGGTCAGCAGTCCCTTGGAGAGGCCAGGCTTGCCGGTGTTCGGGTGACGTGTGCTTGGATGGTTCATTCCAGGCCCCTGCGCGTTTGTGTTGGATTGAAGGAGAGCCAGGATATTTTATCCCCTCCAAACCAGGATTGCATTCCAAATCCCCCGGGCGCGGTGTTTTTTTGGTTTGCAGGGTGTGCAGGCAGGGGGCGGTTTCAGGCGACGGAGGCGTTGCCGCTCTTGGGAAGGCTCTGTTTCATGGCGTCCGGAATGAGGCGGGCATCGCTTTTCATGGCGCGCAGCAGGGCTTCGTCCGGAATGCCGCCTGCCTTGCCGATCTGCTCCATTCGCAGACAGATGGCGCTCAGTCGTTCCGCTCCCAGCATGGCCGCCGCCCCTTTGAGCTTGTGGGCTTCGATGTAGAGCAGCGAGGCGTCCCGATCCGCATAGGCCCGGTTCAACGCGCGGAGGCGTCGGGGGAGGGTGTCGAGAAAGGTGTTGATGATCTCGCCGATCTGTCCCCCCACCTCGGCTTGCAACTGGCCGATTTTGTGTCCGCCGTCCAGCAGGGACAAATGATCAAAGTCATTGGTGATGGCGTTGCGCGTCTCCATGCCAGGTTTCCGTCAACCCTTCTTGCCCACGTACCAGACGGCAAAGGTCTCCATGGCGCCCCGCAAGGTTTTGGCGGCTTCGCTTTCCAGCAGGTTTTGGCTTCTGGCCGCATCGATATTGAAATCGGTGGTCAGATCCTCGGCGAAGCGCAACAGGGTATCCCGGATCAGATCACGGGAGTCGTTGAGGATTTCATCGACTCGGCAGGTCATGGACGTTTCCTTGCGTGGGGGTGGTACGAAATGTGGCTATTGGTCGGCTTTGGGAGCCTGTCGTACAGTATAACGTGAGCCAGAGTGAAAACGCCAGTGGATTTTTCCGTCAGGAGGGTTTCTGTTGGCGCCACCCGGTGAGGGCGGCGGCCACACGGGTCAGCAGTTCGGTCCAGTCGTGGGGTTGGCGTTGGCGGAACAGGCGCATGGAGGGATACCAGGGGGTGGTCGCGCCGGATCGGCCCCAGCGCCACTCCGGCAGGAATGGGAGCAGCAGCCAGACCGGCAATCCCAGGGCTCCGGCCACGTGGGCCGGGGCGGAATCCACGGTGATGATCAGATCCATGGCCCCCATGGCCAGGGCGGTGGCGGCGAAATCGGTCCGTCCCTGGGAGAGATCCCGCACGTTTCGCAGCGCCGGATCGGTCAGATCCCCGGGGCGCTCCTGCTGCAGAGAGAAAAAATCGACCCCCTCCACCGTCAACAGCGGCGTCAGCAACCCCACGGGCAGGGAGCGGGTCTGGTCGTTGGCATTCTTGGGACTGCCCGCCCAGGTCAGTCCGATGGCCAGACGGTTTTCCAGACCCAGCGAGACCCGCAACGCCCGGGCTGCGGTGGTGTCCAGCCCAAGATAGGGCATGGGGGCTGCCGGACTCTCCGGGGTGGCGGCCAGCAGATGGGGCAGGCTCATGAGGGGGGCGTGACAGTCATGGGGGGGCGTAGGGTCTCCCTGGAGCAGCACCCTCTCCACACCGGCCAGCCCGTGGAAGAGAGTTTTCAGAGCCGCCGGAATCTCCAGCAGGATGCGTCCGCCCAGGGCCGCCACCCGGGGCAGATAACGGACAAACTGCACCGTATCCCCCAATCCCTGTTCCGCGTGCAAAAGGATGGTTTTTCCCCGCAGGGGCGCGCCGTCCCACAAGGGGGTCGGGGAGGGGTGGGGATGGGTGGTGAAGCCCGGCACACGCCAGCGCCATTCGTACTCCCGCCAGCCGGCGCGCCACTCCCCGAGCAGCAGCAGGACCACCCCCAGATTGTAATGGGCCGCCGCGTGTTCCGGAGCCAGTTCCAACACCTGGCGGTAGTGGTTTCGGGCCTCTTCCGGCGCTCCCGCCTCCCGCAGGGTGTTGGCCAGATTGTAGCGG
>JADGAB010000359.1 GCA_015232245.1 Magnetococcales bacterium
TTTGGGTGATGGAAAAGCTTTCCAAAAGTCAACATCCCGAAATGGGCGCGGTTTAAATCGCATTTATTGGCAATGGAGGCGGTATAAGAAAATCTCAGACGCAGGCCTGACAGTGGTTGACCTCGACCGTCACATGATCCAGTCCGCCGATGCCGTGCAGCAGGGATTTGTAGTGATCCGCCCCTTCCGGGTTATGGGTGATCAAAGAGACAATACAGGCGTGACTGGCCGGACCCACCCGCCAGAGGTGCAGATCGGCGATCTCCAGGTCTGCGTGCTCCAGAAACCGTTGCCTGACCTTCTCTTGCAGGGAGGAGTTGTCCTCCGCGTCCAAAAGGGTTCTGGCGCTGTCCCGGATCAACCCGAAAGCCCAAACGGCAATCACCACCGAACCGATGATCCCCATCAAAGGATCCATCCACACCCAACCCAGGGTCATGCCGCACACCAACGCCATGATGGCCGCCACCGAAGTCAGGGCATCCGCCAGAACATGCAGATAGGCGCCCCGCAGATTATGGTCCTGATGTTCGACATGAGGTTCGTGATCGTCGTGATCGTCGTGGTCGTCATGATCGTCATGATCATCATGGTCGTCGTGATGGTGGCCATGGTGGTGGCCATGGTGGTGATCATGATCATGGGCGCCCCCCAGCAGCCAGGCGCTGGCCAGATTGACCACCAGTCCGGAAACCGCCACGACCAGGGCGGTGGTGAACTCCACCGGAATCGGGGTGATCAGGCGTTGCATGGACTCCACCGCCATGAGCAGCGCCACGATGCTCAAGGCCACGGCGCTGGCAAAGCCGCCCAGCGGTCCGGTCTTGCCCGAACCGAAGGTGAAACGGGGATTGTCCGCATGGCGTCTGGCAAAGGCGTAGGCAAAGGCGGCCAGTCCCAAAGCGGCGGCATGGGTGCCCATGTGCCAGCCGTCCGCGGTCAAAGCCATGGAGCCTGTGGCATAACCGGCCACCAGCTCCACGATCATGGTGATCAGGGTCAGACCGATCACCCAATGGGTGCGGTGTTCGGCGGCGAGCTTTTCGTCCAGACCAAAGCGGTGTTCGTGGCGCCACAGGGCGGTATGCTGGGTGGTCATTTGCGCAATTTTTCCAATTGGGAGGCCAACAGATAACCATCGGGCCAGGCCAGTTCATGGCCGGATCCGGCAATCAAAGAGGTGGCGCGTCCCCGCAGCGCCGGAATGTTGTTCATCTCCTGACTGATCCCAGGCACCAGGATGTCGCCCATCACGAAGGGTCCACCCCGCAAAATCGAGACATAACGGATCTCCGGATGGGGCTGATGGTTGAGCCAGAACAAAAGAGAGCCGGGTTGCTGGCGCACGATGTCCAGATAGAGACCACGGGAGACCTTCAGGGTCTGATAGTCGCCTCCGCCGAAAATATCCTTCACCACTTCCACGGGCCACGGGTCGTCGGTGGCGTCCAGGGCCTGTTCGGCGCGGGGCGTGCCCAGATGGGGAGAGGCGATGGTGATCAGGGCCGCCGGATTGGGCACATCACCCCGGATCAGGGCCAGACGCAACACCACCCCGCCCACCGAATGTCCAACCAGCAGAAACCGCTCCCTGGAGTGACGCGCCGCCAGCAGACGCAGCATGGCACCCAGATGATCCGCCTGCATGCCGATGGGAGCGATGGAGGGCAGCTCCACCAGATAGATTTTGTTTTTGGCCTTCCGGCCTGCCGCCGGAAGCTCCCGCACCCCTCCGGGGCTGGTCGAGAGAAGGCCGGCCCGCTGCCATCCTTTGGAAACCAGCACCGGCACCACGCCGCTTTGTTCCCAGGAGGCGGCGCTGCCCAAATAACCATGGGCCAGCACCAGAACATCGGCCCGGGCCGGCGGGGCCAACCACAGGAGTGTCAGGAGGATCAGCAGGGCATGGAGGAGGTGGGACATGGGCGGTCTCCTTGCTGAGTAAACATTAATTAAGTTGAGTTGTTCTTTGCCTTGCAATGTGCATTGATTATGGTGCGGTCCAGTCAGGAGTTCAAGCATTTGTCGCCACGGATGCAGATGCGGGCTTGCGTTTTGCGCGGGAAAATGGGAAAATCCTTGACAATCAAAGTCAAAATTTGTCGCTGGAGCAGCCATGGACATGAACCAGGATCTCAAGAGCGTCGGGCTTAAGGCTACGGCACCCCGCATGAAGGTTTTAAGACTTTTCGTGTCGGAAGGTGGCAGTCACATGAGCGCCGAAGATGTTTATAAACGACTTCTGTCAGACGGAGAAGAGATCGGTCTGGCCACCATCTACCGGGTTCTGACCCAGTTTCAGCATGCGGGTCTGTTGTGCCGGACGCACATCGAATCGGGCAAGGCCATCTATGAACTCAATCAGGGGGATCATCACGATCATCTGGTCTGCATGCAGTGCGGTCGGGTGGAGGAGTTCTTTGATCCCGTCATCGAGAAGCGTCAGGCGGAGAT
This sequence comes from Magnetococcales bacterium, assembly GCA_015232245.1. Taxonomy (GTDB): domain Bacteria; phylum Pseudomonadota; class Magnetococcia; order Magnetococcales; family Magnetaquicoccaceae; genus Magnetaquiglobus. The sequence goes on from JADGAB010000359.1 coordinate 2,455, forward strand.
CGCCCAGGAACGGGGTTTCAAGGTGGTGGACCACTCCTTGTCCCTGTATGTCGATTGCCTGAATCTCGCCTGTCCCCACAAGGAGCGCACCGTGTCGGTTTGATGGGCAGACCGCCGGGGGGAAGCATCCCCCTGGACCCCTATCCGTCAAACGACGCATCCCGAAATGGTTGCGGTTTACAAATCAACACTCTGGGGGAGTAATCCCCCTGACCCCCGCTTTTTTCAAAGATTCGCCTCAGATCAGCGGCGCACCGGGAAAGCCACTCTCCCCCTCCATGGTGTTCAGGGCGTCGTCCAGGGGGTCTGTCGGAATCCGCAAGGCCAGGTTGACCGCCTGATAAACCTGGGCGCGCCGGATCGGCTTGGGCAAAACCTGAATCCCCGGCTCTCCGTAAACCCGCAGTTCATCCCCGCCGAACAACAAAATCGGCGCCGTCGCCATTCCGGGCAAGGCCCGCAGACGCCGGGTCTCCTCGATGCCTCCGGATGGGGAGAGGGA
>JADGAB010000035.1 GCA_015232245.1 Magnetococcales bacterium
CCAAGTTTGGATGGGACACAAATGATGCTCCTCGGAATGTTTGCTTTCGCTAACTGTCCCGGCTTAAGTGGATGGCCTCCAAATTCATACAGAACTCCTATTACTAATACGCATAGCCAGTCTTGCCCTTCTTTTGACTCCCACAGATACGACTCTGGATAACAATTTCTTCTTTTTAACGCTTCTAAGGATCTATGCACACTGCTCTTAGGAATTTCGATTCTTATTGATATGTTGCGCAATGATTTGCACCCTTCACTCATTGCTTTAAGAATTTTTAATGCTCTCATGCGAATGCTCATTGGATCCTCCTTGCAGGGAATGCAAACCAGAATCCAACCAGTTTATCGAACGCTAGACTGCCTGTCTCCCACCAAGTTTGGATGGGACACAAATGATGCTCCTCGGAATGTTTGCTTTCGCTAACTGTCCCGGCTTAAGTGGATGGCCGCTTTCTGTTATGTTTTATCATCCAAGAACAACCCTGTGTTCAGTGGGGCCGCCCTGGGACATGGGACACTGGGACATCAAGTTTTCTGAAGCCAGCCTCTTCCTGCGCCAGAGAATCCCGGTGGCGTTGTCCGCAAGGTCCGGCTGTCCCGGATAGGCCGTTCAGCATGATATCGCCCTTGTGACCGATTCCATTCAAGGCCGTCCTCACGGGGCGGGGTCGATCACCACCTCGCCGACAAAATAGATCACCGGGAACGTCCGTTGCCAAACCTTGCTGTAAAAATTTTCCATGCGTTTCCCGTTTCCGTAGCGGACCAGGGTTCCGACCGCCAAGGGCATGCGCGGAGCGGCCAGCCAACGTTCCTGATCTTGGGGATGGGAAACGCGCATGAAGCTGTAGTTGTTGCTTTCAAAGATTTCCAGCAGCTTGCCATGATGCTCAGGCGGTTGAGCAGGGATGTCCAGAATGCGGGCAGCCTGATCGACCGTGGGATGGTCCGGTGGTGGTGCGGCCAACAGGGGTGGCCCCCCATCCAAAAGGATCATCATCGGCAGCAGAGCCAAGAGCAGTCGTTTCTTTGTCATGTTCACACCATCTCGATTTGACTACGCCCAGGGCTGATGGGCATACCCGACCACCGTGATGCCCAAAGCCAGTTTCTCTGCATTCACTGCATCAAGGCAACGTTTGATGCGCCACACCCATCCAGCCCCTCCCTGGGTCAGAGAATACCGGCGGCATTGTCCACAAACATTTGGCCGTCCCGGATATAACGATTCAACATGGTATCACCTTTGTGGCCGGTTTGCGCTCTGATTTTATGGTTGGCGATCCCGGCGTTGGCAGCACTAGTCACCAAGCCTGACCGCAAGCTGTGGCCCGCATAGTCCACCGGGTCCAGACCCGCCTTCTCTGCCCATGCTTTGATGATCCTGGCCACGGCATGGTTTGACAGGCGTTCGCCCACGTTGCCATGGCGGTCCACGCCCCGGAAGATCGGCCCTTCGATGATGCCCGCAACCTGAATCCAGGATTGGATGGCCTTGACCGGGCAATGCGCTCCACGGGCAAAGGGAATACCGATCTTGCGACCACAGCCTTCCTGGTCGGTCTTGCTCCGTTGGAGGGTGATGGTCAGCCCCTCGCGCACCTCCTGGATGTCTTCCACGTTTAATGCCACCAACTCCGACCGCCGAAAGGCTCCCGCGAAGCCCAGCAGAAGCAAAGCTCGGTCCCTCGTCTCCTTTGGGCCAGCCCCCGCTGCATTCTTCACCATGGAGATGATGTCCTCCCGGATGGCGGGGGTGACTTGCCTTTGCTGAGAACCGTGCGTGCGCCTGATCCCCTTGATCACGATTTTGACCAATTCTGTTTTCGTGGGGTCCACCATGCCCTGGGTGGTGTGGGCCTTGGAAACCGAGACCATCCAGCGGATCATGGTGCTGGTCTTGTGGCTCTCGGCGTGGGCACTGAGGTAGGTGGCAAGGGATTCTGGTGTTGCTGGTATCTGCCCACCCCAGTCCAGGAACCGCAAGAGGTCACGTTGATAAGCCGCCGTGGTTCTCTTGGCCATGGCCGCCGCAATGTACCCGTTGACCTGGAATGAGAGGGTGGTGTCGGTGATTCGGGTGGGGAGATTGGTGTCCATGGCATCCTCACAAATGGGCGTTTCTCGTTGAAATAGTGCGCAATTCAGGCGACTCCTGAGCTACGATAAGTACAGTTTATCGTGCTTCAGAACTATTATCAACGACTGTTTCGCCAGTCTGTTGTTTTTCAATGATGCAACAAACTGACAGGCAAACAGCTCCCATCGTGATCTGAGTATCGGCCAAGAGACCATATGGATGGTGGCCAGGGTAGAAATGGTGGGAGAAAACATCCATTGCCGAAAGCGCATTCGGGTCGCATCAATATTCTTTCTTGCGCATTTATACCAAACCCTGGCCAGTGTTCACTTTGACAGACGGCGACGTAAAATGGTAGGGTGCATGTGGGGCTTGATAACCCCGCAGAACCGGTTCCCACGCTCGTCAGCCGTGGTTTTTGTGCCTTATCTCGACAGAGCTTCGTCTGCCGGGTGTGGGGCCGTCATGCAATACCCTCAAGGGAAAAGCGGTCCCTCCGTCGTTCTGCACGGTTATCAAGCACCCGGCAGCTTCCATCTTGGAGGCTGCCAGCATTCTATGCAGGAGGGTGCGGCTGATGGATTTCTTGGAGAAGATCAGAATCCTGTCTGAAAGGATTCAGGAGACGCAAAAGCACATTCAGACCGAGGAAGCCACAAAACAAGCCTTCGTTATTCCTTTCATCAGTGCTCTTGGTTTCGACGTGCATGATCCAAGAGAATTGATCCCAGAGTTCACGGCAGACGTTGGAACCAAAAAAGGCGAGAAGGTCGATTACGCCGTCATGAAAAGCGGCCAGCCCATCATGCTTATCGAATGCAAGATGCCTGGAGTCCATCTTGACGACAAATCGAATCTTGACCAGTTGATAAGGTATTTTGGTGTCACGAAGGCCCGCATTGCCGTACTGACGAATGGAATTCTGTACCGGTTTTTCACCGATCTTGATGCCCCGAATTTGATGGACCAAAAACCTTTCCTGGCATTCAGTCTCCTGGATATTCAAAATGACGTACTCACCGAATTGGAAAGATTCAGAAAGGATCGATTCGACATTAATCAGATCGTATCGGCAGCCGCCGAGTTAAAATATACACAAGCAATCAAATCCTTTCTGACCGAACAAAGCAAGTCTCCCTCCAACAAATTCGTACAATTTATTGCGACACAGATTGGCACCGAGAAGCCTACATCAAGGGTTATGCAACAAATCCGAGATGCGACCCGACGCGCTATGGGTCAATTACCCAACAGTCAATTATCTGACTCAAAATTATTTATCAAGATAAATAATGATCAAAATGAACCACAAAGAACATTTCAAGCCGCCACACCAATAGCAACGCCTTCATCTCCACAATTATCAAATCAAAGCATTAAACTCCCAGTATCTTGCCACGAAGAAACAATCGATACTTGCAATAAGAAGAGAAAACAAATTCGCACCATGCGGAAATGGGATGAGGATACATTTATTCTTGATCTGACAAAAAATAAAGGTCAAGAATCTGTTGTCATTGCAAAGCGTATTGTTGAATGGATGCGGAATAATGCAGATTCAGTCAGCTTTGGGAATGGGAGAAACACAGGCTCAATAAAATTTGGTGTTACGAATAATGACAAGCAAATTATCCACAATGTGTTTATCTTATATTCAGAAGGAAGTGTCACAACTTCATTTGGCAGTGTAATTGGCGCGAATTATTTTAGAGATCGCGAGAAGCGGATAGAGTTGATGCATCAAATAAATAAAATCGACGGGGTAAATATCCGTGAAAACGAAATTGAGAAATACCCAACATTTCCTATTGTTGCCCTCCAAAGCAATGAGTCTCTTCAGATATTCTTTTCAGTGTTCAGTTGGGTTGCTGACAAAATTCGAATAGGATAAATAGCTCTTCCTTGTAGAAGATATGCATCATCAGATATCCAAGGTTTGTCCATTAAATAGCATTGAGTACTGTTATGGAATCAATCGAAGAGCGTATTCTAAAAATGAGCAATGATGATCTTGGGGTCATGCGTGAAAATTGCCGGAACATTATCAACAGGACAAACCATCCGCAAGCCAATGAAGCCAGACGGAGGATTGATGCGATTAACGCAGAACTGGTGAAACGACAAATGCCAGGCATGATTGAGCGTTTTACGATTCAATTCCCGGAAGGGTTTTATGGGGCGCGACATCTTGAGGAAGAGCGGAATTATAAAGTTGCGGCGTGCGATTATTGCCAGGAGACTCTTTCCGAACTTGAAATGAAGCGGATTTTGGCAGCGAACGATTGGAGCGAGCTTTTTCATCGGGTTAAGAAGCTCGTCAGCATGACCAACTTGATCCAAGGTGGGTTTGAGAAGCCAAAATTTCTTGACGCCATCAAGGATGCAAACCATGCAAGCACCTTTTACTATGCGCTCTATGCCCATCTTCATGGCAAAGGCACGCCCGCTGAACGGTTGGGGTGTTTTGCCAAAGTCCTTGAACAGATGAATCTGCTTAAATGGACCTATGCCACCTATTTTCTTTTTCTGAATGAGCCAGATATCTGTATGTTCGTCAAGCCAGAGGGAATCAAAAAATCCGTACAATTGGCATGCTATTCCCTTGTTTACGATTCCACCCCAAGTGCCATCCTTTATGATGAAATTCTACAATTTAGCGAATGGCTGAAAAATCAAATCAGACAACTTGAACCACGCGACATGATCGACGTGCAGTCTTTCATTTGGTACATGGCCCCGACCGGAAAATACTCGAACGACAGATGAAAATGCACGATGGTGATTACCATCGATTTTCCATAACCGATCATCAAATCCGGCTTGAATACCTGATCAAAGCATTTATTGGGGACGTGGGAATGTCTATCTCACTCCCCACATACACCTCAGAAGCCAGCCACGCCAACTCTTTATCCTTGTCCACTTCAGACACTTCGGTCCACCATGATTTTTGGTGACCATTTTCCCCTGTATTCCAGCGATAGCCCCGCGATTTCAATATGTCTTTACTTTCAAACGGTGCATCGACCGCCACAATCCGAAAAGATTTTTTTGCTGCATTATTGCGCAGAATATCAAAGGCCGTTCGACCAGATTCAGGAAGGATTCGGGTCAAAATTTCGATCCCAGCCAAACAATCCTCCGTCGCACGATGACCGTCAAAAAAGAACCCACCAACCTTCCACGCAAGATAATCCAATTTTGATGATGTCACCCCCTCATCTCGCCACGGAACATCCTTGATCGAGCAGGCCCATGGGCGTTTTTTACAAACCGGCCAATATCTTTCAGCAATGGGGCGGTCAAATGAAGCGTTATGGGCGACCACAAGATTGCTCTTGATAAGAAGGGCTTGCAGCTTCTCATTGTCTATTGATTGCCCACGCACCATGTCATCTGAAATACCTGTCAATCGTGTAATATCGGGAGAGATCGGTTCGCCAGGGTCTTGTAGCGAACTGATTATCTGGTCATGCAGCACTCTCAAAATCCTTCCTGATGTCCCATATTCAAAAGGCACCGCTCCCACTTCAATCACCTTCGTCGTTGTGGTATCCAGGCCAGTGGTTTCTACATCAAGGAACACCCCCAGAAAAACGGTCTCATCTGCATTGGCTTCAAAATAACGCTCTGGAACCGAAAGCCGCCTCAACACCTGAAAATCTTGGTGCCCTTTCAGCAGATTGACACACGTTTCGATGTCAGGCATGACCAGTTCCTCGTTCAGTGTAATGCGTTTTCCCCGCAGGGAGGACAAAAGCCTCGGCATCTGTCGTCAACGACAATAATACAACATTTTGTGTAGAAAAGGCCAGATCAGCCGAGCAACGGATCGATCACCTGGGCCTGTCAGCCACGTGGGGGAGGCGTCCAATCTCAACGCCCATCTTCATCACTCGGTGGACGGCCTTTCATCGAACCCCCTGTGGGCTTTGGCCTCTTCATTGGCCCTGGAGGCTTGCACGTAGAGTGACTCTGGTATTTTATCCGGTGGAATATTGTGTTCCCACCAGATTTCCCGCCGGGTGCTGAGGCCGAACACCACGCCCGCCAGGGCATCGGACAAATCTTTGCTGCCGAGGGGAGGGTGGTCCACCTTGCCCCGCTTGGTGTCGAACTCCAGGGAGAGGAGTTCATGCATCAGCTTGGGATGCTCTGGAATGGCCACCCGGCCATCGTACAGGGCGGTCTTCAGCATGTCGTAGGCCGCCGTGTTCTTGTCCATGGAGATGGTATCCGTCATGAACCCTTTCTGCCGGAGGATTTGGATGCTGTCCGCCGACTGGTAGGAGTCGAAGCTGATCCACTTCAGATTCAACCCCTGATCCCTGAGAACGCAGAACAGGGTGCGGATTTTCTCGAAGGAGATTTCACCACCCTTTGGCGGGCGTACTTCCAGGGCAAAGTCGATCTCGATATGGGGCAGAATCTCAATGGTCTCCCCACGATCCATCCGAGTGAATCCGGTGACGTAACCCATCACGATGCCAGTTGAGTCGCTGGTCAAGCTCAGGTCCACATGCGCCCACCGCTTGCGCTCTGGTTCGTGGAAGTCCTCGGTCAGAACGTCCACAGTTTCGACCGGCCACGCCACGTCATGCCGACTCAGAATGGAGGTGTGGGTGCCGAAACACGCCACAACTGCCTCGCGATTGACCATGAATGGTCGGAGGGTCTGTGTGGACACCCCGGCGATGTCCCGCAGGGCGTTCATGATGTCGGTCTCGAATTCCCGCAGGTATTCCACCGGAATGTCCATAACTTGACCATCCCCAACATCGTCGCCATCATGCAGAATCCTGGGGTTCCTGGCCTCATCCCCAACGAACACCCGGAAGAACCTGCCACTGAACGCCCAGGGCTTGATCTCCCAGGTCCGCTTGTCGTAGATGTAGATCGTGGGATCGGTACGGGCCTCTTTTTCTTTCTGATCGGTGAACTGGCCAGGGTAGCGTTTGGAGGAGACCAAACAGAGGATGCCGGGCAATTTGCCCTTTTTCATGAAGCGGCTTTTGCGCCGCCGGGCAATGGAGTTATAGACGGCGATAGCCTGATCGTAAGTGCCTCTGTCAACGGATGCCTTCGACTTTTCGACGATGGCCATATAGTTGAGTTCGTCAATCACGCCTCCTATCACGTTCTGGCCAATGGCGGCTGTCTCTGAACCTGATACGGGCTTGACGATGATCCTGTTGGGGAACCGCAGCTCGGACTCGATGTTCTTGTCAAACGGGAAATGCCTCTGGAAGTAGGAGGCGCGCTCAATCATGGCCCGGAAACGTTGGTAATCGACCCCTTTGGCCAGCTCTCTGGTGATGGACTGGAAAATTATTGTGATCTCGGAGGACCGGGCAAGGTCAAACTCCCCATGTGGGTCGCGCATGCAAGAAAGTTGATACAGAGAGTACGCAGTCACCCAAAGGGCGAGGCTGGTCTTGCCTACGCCTATGCTGCCTGTGAGAACGGCCTCGACATACTTGCCACTGCCCAGTTCATCCAGCACCTCCATGATGGCAGGGTACACCTCACCCGCATTGCCGAGGAAATTGGGGTCTTCAATGAACTGACGGATGCCCACCGGGGGGTGCAACCACTTGATCGCCCCGATCAACCCACCAGCCAACCCGGAACCACCAAGCAGACGGAGAGCCTGCTCAATGAGTTCTGGTGGGTGATCATGGCGTTGGGAGAAAGCGACCAGCCGATCCTTGGCCTCGCTCGCAGCTAATTGCATGTCCATGACGCTCCCCACCGGCAGCCCGTTTAAGCCGCCAAGTCGATGCCACGTTCCGCCGCCACATCTTCAAAGGTCTTGCCACCGGAGCCTTCCAGGTACACAATCTTGCCCGTGGCCTGGGCGAATCGCTGCACCGCCACGTCCACATAGACCGGGCTGATTTCCATGGCGTACACCCGACGACCAACCATCTCACCCGCCATAATCTGGGAGCCACTGCCAGAGAATGGCTCATAACACAGCCCACCAGGGGCAACATGCTGGCGCATGGGGATGGCGAAGCACTCCAAAGGTTTGGGGGTCGGGTGGTCTGGACGTGCATCACCAGCCAGCCCTTGAATGTCCCAAACGGTATAAGCTGGTTCAGCGTTTTCCAGTTTTTCTGGACGATTGCCTTTGATCCACCCGTAGAAGCAGGGTTCGTGCTTCCAAAGGTAATGGGTCCGGGTCAGGACTGGGGCGTTTTTGTTCCAGATGATCTGCTGGTGGACGAACGCGCCCATCTTTTCCCACACCGCCTCCAGCATGGCCTGACGGCGGGAGGCGTGCCAGCAGTACCACGCGGCATGAGAATCGATGGCGTGATCAATGGCCGCCCGGATGAATCCCTCGTACAGCTCTGGCCCTTGGCTGGAATCATCCCAGGTCACGCCATAGGTGTCGGACCAATCTTTGTTGCCGCCCACCCACCCTTTTTTGACATCTGGGGCGTCGTCATTCTGTCCAGCCTTTTTGGCCTTTGCGGCTTGAGCCTTGTCTTTTTTGTTCGGGGGGTGATTGGTGCCGTCATAATCGACCAGATAGGGGGGATCAGTGGCGAAGAGGATGGCCCGCTCGCCCTTCATCAGGCGGATCACATCCTCTGCCACGGTGCTGCTACCGCAGAGGAGACGGTGTTCGCCCAGCACCCACAAATCTCCAGGACGAGAGACCGGATTCTTGGGTGGTTCTGGGATAACATCGACATCGCTGATGGAGGGGGTCTCTTCGTTCGTCCACGCCAGCATTTTCAACCAATCGTCATCGACACCGGGAATTTCAAGTGGATTGTCAATTTCGTCGAACAGTGCCTTCAAGGCATCGTTATCCCATTCGGAGAGTTCGGCCACCCGGTTGTCGGCAATTGCATAGCCTGTGGCCATTTTGTGGTCGTCCTCAACCCGCACCGCCGCAATGTGGGACCAGCCCAGTTTTCGTGCTGCCCGCAGGGTGCCGTTTCCAGCCTCGACGAAACCTGTCTTGGCGTTGATCACGATGGGTTTGCGCTGCCCATACAGCCGCAGGGATTCGGCCACTTGATGGGTACTTTCGGCGGTGTGGCTACGGGCATTTTTTGGGTCTTCTTGGAGAGAGACCACCGGCACTTTCAGTACCAGCAGGTCTGGGATGATCCCATGCTTCTCCGGGGTTGTAATGCTCGGCGCAACGGCTTGTACTTTTTTCTTCTGGAGTTTGATTCCTGCGACTTCAACGACTGCGTTCATGGTACTCTGTCTCCTTGTAAAATGCTATCATGCATCGGGTAACGGTGCGTCCGTGGGAGAGCTGCCTCCCACTTGGAAAACCTCCCCCAACAGTTGCCTCGCTACATCGATTACTTTTTGGTGTTGATCCTCCAGGAGAGGAACCGGATCGCCCTCAATGGTCGGGGTCACATTGATCATCCCCCTGCCACCAGAGCCACCCGTAGCCAGGAGGATACATTTCATCCGCTCGGCCTCGACCCGGATCACGTCCCGCCGGGCTATGGATCGCTCCAATGGGGTGTCTGCCTTGTCCATATCCTTGAGAGCCGATGCCCGAACCTCACTGAGGACTCCCAGGGATTCCGCCACCAGAGCAAGGGCATCACTGCCCTGGAGTTCCTTGGCGATGTAGGTGCGGATGGAAGCGATGTCCTTGTAAACCACTTCCGCAGCCACTCCCAGCATCGGAGCCATCTGGGCGACTGTGATGCCTCTGGCCATCAGTTTTCGGATTTTCACCCTCCGCGTCTCTATGGCCTCCGTTTTGGCATCGTACAGCATAGGATGGCCAGCCCCAGCTTTTGCCACACTCTTATGGTGGGTGTTCATGCCGCCAGCCCCCGCAGACTCAGGTCGAAAGCATGTTGAGCCAAGGCGACCAAAAATGCCTCACCAGCCTGCTTGTTCATTGGGTCGTTCCACCACAAATTGATCCCCCCCGGAGTAGGCACCCAGGCGATGGTGGTTGGCCTGTTGTCTCCTGATGGCGCACCCAGGATTTGTTGACCCCACGTACATGGTGCAACGTGACCGATCCCAAAGGCAGAGGCAGTCTTCTTGCCGATCAGCACCACGGTGCGGCCATGGAGCAGGGGAACGAGCCTTGCCACCCCCGCGATGGCCATTGCTTTTGGGAAGCGGTCCCCATTACGGCTTCTGCCCGCATGAACCGGAATGATATAGTGGCGTTCGAAAATGACCTCAAAGCTGCATGGATCAATTTGCATCAGTCTCAGCAAGGAGGCCGCCGCGCCCTGGCCATTCCGGGTTGGAACCAAGGGCCGACTGGGATCACTGTCCCGCCCTGGAGTTGCCCCCACGATGACCACTTTTTGATTTTTCGATTCGATCATTGCTTTCCGTCCTGACACCATAATCGCTTTGGAAATATATCCCACCGCATCAAACGATTTCTTTTATGGATTCGAGTCATTGCGCAGCTTTTGCTTTCTGTGCTTTCTTTTTCTCCTTCACTTCATTTTTAAGTTTTTCTGCAGACATGCTCTTAGCCAGGTTTATCCAATAATTAAAATTGGATTGATCAATAACAGGAGCCAACAGTGTAAGTTTAGTCCATCCAACATTGTTATCCTTTTGTTGGGCAAAGGAGATACCAGCCATCTCTGCCGATTTAAAGAAACTGGTAATATAATTTACCTTTCGCGACTCAAAGCCATATTTGTCTGAAATCCACCGAAAGAAGTCATCACCTTGGAAGAATTTGTTATCCTGGATTGCCAGCAGAAATTTCCCGACGAGGAAGTAATCTATCTCTTGTTCTTTTTTGTCCAGCAAGGTATCGAGCAGGTAAAGTGCTTCATCCTGATCTATGTGAATTTGACCTTTCATTGATTGAACTCCTTTTTATTGAGGCTCTATTTCAAGCCTGTTCGATTGAATTCGTGCAATTTGCTTGCAAAGCCACATCATGCGACAATTCCACGGAAAGCTCGCAGATCACCAAGAATCGTTTCTTTCTCAGCGATATGTCTTCTTACGCGCCTATCGAAAACGGCGATCAGTTCATCACCGTGAAGACGAACTTCCGAGAGCAGAGCTGATTGGTGCTGTGACCAACGGATAACTTTACCAGACGCGAGGTCAGCACCAACCTTATCCACAACGGCTTTTCCCAGAGGAGAAAGCTTCACAGTGCGCTTATGATATGTTCGCGAATTCCATGGATCTGGTCCTATTTGTTTCTTGACCCGCTCTTCGCTTATTGATAGCAATCCGGCCCTAGAAAGCCGCCTAATTGCCCGTCTGTTTGATTCATTATCTGACCTGGACGTACCAATGGGAGACACTATGGAGTGCTTGCCTTCTGAGGATGGTGCCTCCAGGAGGATATGGCGTTCATGCTTGCCAAAGCTCAAACCATTGATGGCATTGGCATGGAGTTCAGCTTGATGGCATCTATCGCAGGGAAGAAGTTCTTGGAGTCTCCATGCCGGCAAGACAATCCCACCATTAATATCTGCTGCGTTCGCGGCCACCTCACAGGTTTTACCGTTAACGTGGCATATATGATTCACCATATCTCTTACCTCCCCAGCTCAGCATTTTCAGTTCAAAAATCGTTTTTAGTAACCATGTCGGCTTCTATCTTCTCCGACTCTATAAAAAAAACAAAAAAAAACGCTGACGAAATCCATGAGAGTTGACATCCCTCCTGGATTTCGTCAGCGTTTTTTTTGAAACCTATTTACTTACTTTTGATAGTGTACGCAGTTTTATTGGCAGACACAAGAAAAAAAACACACATGATTGCATTTTTTCTTTGACTATCCTTTAAATATAGTATACTCGAATGTTTCATAAACTGCTCCCAAGTGACATCCCCTTGCAACTAAACACCAAGGCACAACGATTTTGCTCAGATTTTTCTATAAATCTGACGGTAATCCGCCGTGGCTGTCGGAAACGATGAACATGACGCCTTTCAGACCCCGACCCTTGGGCCAGCGGAACGTCTCATTCCAAGTGATGAAGCTCTCCGTTTTCGCCAATCTTCACGCCAAGAATTTCGCGGAAATCATCGCTGCGAATTCCCGACATGACCAACGCCGTGAGCGACACCCACTCGATCAAATAGGCTCGTCAAGCTCGCCCAGAATCGTCCCAACCTGTTGACTCATCGCGAACAGCTAATCTGGAAAGCTATCCAGGAGAATCCACGGTGGTATATGGACGGCACGCCAAACCTGACTGAAATCCGTAGTGCGTGGGCCGAGATCAATCGGCAGGCCGGAGAATGGGAGAGGTTGGGGGATCTGTCCCGGTGATGCTAAGGGAAGCCCCCTAAAGCACTTGGCCGGTTTTCTGGCCGGTTCTTTGGAGTCTCAAACAAACCGGCCAATTTGACTGCATTGCAATATACTGTTTTCAAATATATTTTTTTGCAAGATGGCCGGTTTGGCCGATTTGGCCGGTTTTCCACACATAAGGTCCAAACTTTGGAGAGAAGATATTTGCAGGTTCTACCCAATCCCATAGGATTGAATTCAATATTATTAATATAGTAAAATAAATTAACATATGTGAATATATTCTGCTTATCGTCTCATGTACAGTTCCCATCCACCTGTTAAGAAAATGTTTCCAAAAAGTTTGTTGGTTACTTTGAGAAAAGCGTCCAAATCGTCCAAAGCGTCCAAGCAATGAAAATTTACAATAAAAATCAATCAGATGTAAAATTGAAAATTTGGCCGATAGTGAATTCTACCGGCCAAATTCTTTTCAAACCCCGTCCAAATCAGGCCGATTTCACTTTCTGGTTGCTATCCTGCTTGACCACTGCTTTCAACACAGTGCCCTCTTCCGTTGGAAATACATCTTTCCGATGGATGTGAATCACTGTTTCCAGTTTGCCTGCAATCGTCTTCCGCACTTGATTACGCCCCCTCGTTTCATCCCAACTCGCCAAGAGATTTTTTTCACGGAGTCGCTTCCAAAAAGTGGTTTCAGATATTTGAATGCCACCCCCCTGTTCAAGCCTAAGTCGCCTCACAGTGGCGAATGCCACACCTGGAATGAGATATACACTGTCGGAGTCAATCCATCCGATCATATCTCCATCGTCATCTAAGCTCATATTGTGCTGCAAAGACAGCGGTGCAAGAGGTATAAGATGAGCACGACCAGACGAAATAGCTGACTGCAATACCTCGAAAAACACCTCTACCGGGTCTTCTGATCTATGATGGGATGATTGGGCTAAAGCAGCGGCTTTGATCGCCTCCCAGCCTCTGTTGTTCAATTCTGCGCACTGGGCATCGTCCACTGCACCGGACTCCGTGGCGAAGGCAAGGAACATCTCCCAACCCAGCATCAGGGAAGCAGCAATGTCTGGTGTCCGGGAGTGACCCAATTTACCGACATTTTCCCGGTACTCATTTTTCCGCGCAGTTAACTGCGGTTTCAGGGTACCCATCTGAGGAGCCAACCAACGAACATATCCAGCCACAGCCTGGGCCAGTATGCCCCTTGCGGCATCCTTCTGGAGTTCAGTCAGCACGTCGAGTTTCACCGTCCCAGATTTTACCTCCAAAATCAACATACGCCCCACCAGACTTGCTCCCTTCGGAATATCCTCCCCGGTTGAGATGATCAACCCACGAGGATAATATTCAGCCTTAAGGCTACCATCGGGATTCATTCGACTCCGACCACCAAGGTTGCCTTGCGCCCTCAATAAACGATCTGCGATCCGATGAAGTCCAGACACCTCAAACTGTGAGCCTGTCGGACAGAAATCATCCACAACGACAACCGCATCTTTAGCAAGGAAGGCTGTTTTTTCCAACGCATTTGCCGTTCCAGACCAGTTGGCGGGAAATGACCGACCGTCAAAGCCAGAACCAAAATGGGCTTGAATGACGCCTGCGATTGCCGATTTATAGGTCCCCGTTTGCCCTTCCACGAACAACGAGAAATCGGTCGCCAGATCCTCGCCAAGCAGAGCACGGTACACAGCCATGAGGAGTGGCATAGACACGTTATCATCGGCCACATCAAGGAAACGAATGCTTGATTGTATGGCGTGGATTAACGTCTCCCCCTCAGGCGGTGGCGGAAGTTGGTAAAAACGCACACATCCCTGACCAAGATCCACTACTACACCCGAATCAACTCCACCTTCGCTAATGGCTCCCCCTCCGTGAAGATACACCATCTTGTCTTCCTTCCTCCGCCAACCCGTGTGTTGGTAGATAATCGATCGGGGAACATCACCACTGAGACATTGAATGGCCGCACGCAGATGATCTTTGGATCCATTCCCCGGAGTAATGCTTGGACCTGACCCCCAAAGGGAAGCAACCCACCCCATACTCGCAAATTGGGACGCTTGGACCAACACGCGGTTTAAAGGGCGGCCATCTGCCATTTGACCCTCAATCGCAAAAGACGTGTGTCTGTCAAGACCATCGTCCTGAACTACCTCTTCCACAATGCGGGCGGCAAAATTACCCAGGGGGGTTTCAATCGAACTGTTCTGAGTCGCCCTCCGTTGGCAAATACACCCACCCTTTACAACGTATTGGGCGTCATCGATCTGACCATTGCCTTTTGTGTTCTGGTTGTGCCATTCCTTCAAGGTCTTGTTCAGTTCTTGAATCGAAACACCAGCTTTTTTTAATTCTGACTTGATGCGCACGAACTCAGGTTTATCGTATCGATCAAGTGTACTCAGTGCTTTGACGGCATCTGGTGTGAAGGGTGCCCCTGGATCATCATTAACAGCACCAAGAACTCCTGTCATTGTCGCCTTTGCACCCTCGACCAACTCCTTCTTGACCATCTCACTCAATGGCTGTCCAACTCCAGCCAATTTCATCAGAATTTTGACCATTTCTTCGCCAATTAAACCAGAGGCTTTAGGCCAACCAGTGGCTGGATGACCTGCATTTATCTTCTTGGCTGTCAATTCCACGCTCGCAATCCTGGACTCAACCTCATCATCATTGGCATAAGCCGCCGCTTTGCCAATAATGAGTTTGACCTCATCCACTGTATAACCTGCCCGAATCAGGCCACCTGCAACAGCCAGGGAAAGATCATTACGACAATGGCTACCATTATGTGGCCAGACCCGCGCCAAGGTCGAAGCAATGGCCAGCATGGTCACACAACGTATCAGATACTGCGCTTGGACCTTGGATGGCAGACCAGCCTTTCCTTTCTCGAAACGGGATTTTTCGCCGTTGGGGTGGACCGATGGCGGCACCATGGTCACTGACTTGGTCGATCGGACCTCAAGCAGCATCCGCGGGGCACCTGCTTCCTGGATTTGGAACTTGGTCGTTTTGGTGTCACCGTCCGCCTGATATAGATAATGGCTCCTTGGATTTGATGCCCGCCCGAACATGCAAGCGGTGCTGGGCAGAAAGGCAGGAGCTAACGCAACTGCCTCAGGAGAATCCAAGTCAATATCCACGATCCCATTTGATGGTGCGCCCAGCAAGATGCCGATGTTGCTTCCGTCAGGAAACAACTCTGAAACCTGCTCCTTGGTCACTTTTGTATATGTCCACCCCTTGCTCGTGGGATGTTTCGACCCCTTTGAAATTGGAATCACAGCTATACCTTGTTCCAAACAGGTCAACGCCATATCCTTGGCCGTACTGATCCCGTTAAACGGTTGGTCTGTATTCGCTGTCTTTTTCTTCATTTTGACGACTGGCACTGTCGGTTTCTTATAAATGATAGCCATGTTACGCCCCTTTGCGCTCTGCGTTATGAGAGACAGAACGATTGATAATTTTTTTATTTGCTACAGTTCGTTGACCGATCAGGTCGCACTTGTTAGTGTTGCCATCCAATCCTTGCTTCTCCAGCCACTCGAAAAATTTGGCTGGGTTGACAAGAAGACGACGGCCATACCGGATCACCGCTCCTGATTCTTCCAGACCATTGTCTTTACGATTGAACCAAGCCCACCGGGCATTGATGGGGCACTGTTTTACAAACTCTGGGAACGGCACCAACTTTTGTTGAGAACCCACTACTTCGATTTCTGACATTGCTACCTCCTGCCTCTATTAGCTATTGATTGTCACGATGCGCATCGTGTTGAGGAGCATAGCGGATTGTTGGATAGATTTCCCTCAGCATGCAAACAACCCATACAAGCGTGTACAGGTTTTCTTATTTTTCGGCGTAACAAATTGAAATTTAATAGAAAAAATCCACCAACCTCTGCCATCAAACCAGGCAACGCTTTAACACCAATGGCTTAGTCCGTCCCCATCATGTCCGCGCAGCCAAGCTTCCGGTTGGGGCCAAGTGAACGGAACGATGATTATGTCCGGAAATGTAATGTCTTCAGGATAGGGATAGAGCAGGCCGGACAAATCATTATTGAACGCAGAATTACAATAAGGTATAT
Source organism: Magnetococcales bacterium (assembly GCA_015232245.1). Taxonomy (GTDB): domain Bacteria; phylum Pseudomonadota; class Magnetococcia; order Magnetococcales; family Magnetaquicoccaceae; genus Magnetaquiglobus. The sequence continues at coordinate 16,454 of JADGAB010000035.1, forward strand.
TACTGCGGGAGGGTGCGACTGAACCGAGGATGAAAGCAGAACGGGGGTTCAATTGGATAATGGACTGATGCCATAAGACTGCTTATTGGATTAATATTATCTATGAGATGGAACGTCTAGAAAAAGATATACTGGTCACTTGGAACGTCTTTTGTTAATTTTATCTAACCATTCATCAGATCTTGTAATCAATGTGCCTGGATGACCACTGAATTCAATTCCTGCATATTCCAAGCTGAGTTTAAGATAATTCTGCAATGGTAGATCCCTTTTTCCCGGCGGAATACCATCAAGAAATGGATTTAGATTTTTATAGAACCGCCTTATTTTGTTGATATATTCTGGAAGATCATCGGTTGGTCTGCCACCTTGTTTGAAATGGTCACTGCTAAAGAAAGGCTTAATTTGTTCGCATAATTTAATCATCCTATCGAGATTGAGCTGCAAACATTCAATAAAGTCACCATCCACTTCTTTTCTCAGAATTAAATCAAACTGCCATTTCAAATCAGTACCCATGAGACGCAGATGTTCTTTTAATTCGTGTGACTCTTTTTCAATCCGAACAGCCATTTCTAAATTATCTTTCTGCCTAGGCCCCTCTTCATCCGCTAACTTAAACCTCATATAATCAAATAAAACGTCAGAAGTAAAAGAAATCAACTTGTCAATGTCGGAATCTTTCAAAATTCTCTGCTTCCTTCCTGAATCTTCGTTATTTTGAAATATTTTTCTCATTTCTGCACGATTTTCATCAGTATAATCTTTCATGCCTGTGTCAATTGCGTAAAAATCAAACCCCCACTGTGGCGTAGCTCTTGACGGTTTATTTTTGTAAGCCATACATCCCTCTAAATTATTATTTTTTCAATAAACAACTATCACGTTGCCATTCTGGCCAATGCGACCAAGACCATTCATACAGATGCGACAGATCCAAACCTGGATATTCTATCTTGGCGATAGCCTGCGCCATAGCGGGGAGCAGTTCCCCTCCATGGCCGTAATCCTGATCCGTGCCACCCCCTGACCAGAATGTAAAAAGCACGGCATGCCCATATCATAACCCAATGCCGTTGAATGCCAAGATGCAACGTTTTGTGCGACCCCCCTGACTCACCCTACCCAAACAGGCAAGCAACCACATGGCCTGTGTGGCATGTGGGCGCGTTGTTCTGCCGCTATGGAACCCCAATGCCAAGAAAGGCTGATGCCGCCACAGGGGCCGTTGCGTGGCGACTTCTGGGAAACCACCCAAACCAAACTCTGGCGCGACGGAGTACCAGTCTGGCGCGCCACGATCTGAACACCTTGGCGGGCCGACTCTGTTGAACAATGAAGGAAACCATGATAAAGTCAGCACCATGATCGAAATGGAGAATGGTCTTTTGTCCTTGAAAGATTGCAACCACCACGGGAGGCTCCCATGCAGACCATCCGAAAACAACTGGTCACCAATGAGGAACACAGACCCATCGCCGTCCAGATCAACTATGACGACTGGTTGAGGATCGAACAGCAACTCAAAATCCAAACCCCTGTAGTCCAAGCCCCTTTAATCCAAGAAGTTGACCTGTCCCGTTATGCGGGCACTGTGAATCTGACTGAATCACCGTTGGACTATCAGGCACGGAGTCGGAACGAGTGGTCGTGAACCACGTTCTGGACACCAATATCATCCTCTCCCTCCTTGGCGGCGAACTGGCCGAACCGTTACCGATCAGGCGTTACTTTGCCTCAACCATCACCGAGATGGAACTCCTTTCGTATCCCTCATTGAGTCAGCCCGAAGAATCAAAAATTCGGGCCTTGCTCCACGATATCAATGTCGTTGATATGGATCCTGACATCAAGGAGCAAGCCATTCGTTTACGCCGACATCAAGGATTGAAATTGCCGGATGCCATTATCGCGGCCACGGCGTTATCGCTGGACGGAGTCTTGCTGACCAACGATCAGAGAATGGCGCGGGTTCCGGGATTACAGTGTCAATCATTACCTCTCAAGCGGACCAGATAACGTAAAAGCCTTCACAGCCCCAATCGGGAAGTCCA
>JADGAB010000360.1 GCA_015232245.1 Magnetococcales bacterium
GAACGCGGAGTCGTTGCGGACCTTTTTCCCGGCGATTCCCGCCGGGAGCCGGGGGCGGCTGCAGGGGAGCATGGAGGAGCTGCTGTTGGACCGGCAAGGGCGCGTTCTGGCCCTGCGGGCCCGGGGAGAGGCGCGGGGGCTGTTCATCGGCGCGCCGGTGGGGATCGAACTGGGGGATTTCAAGGGTGAGGCCGCTCCCGCCGAAGGGGGAGGAGTGCGGTTGCGGGTGGCGGAGCTGGCCGGTCCCTGGCAGGCGCGTCTGACCGCCCAGTTGGACCCGGATGGACAATACCGGGTGCGGGGCACGGTGGCGCTCAAGGAGCAGGCCGATCCCCGGCTGGGAGGGCTGCTGCGTCTGGTTGGCCCGATGGATGCAAGCGGTCGCGCCAGTGTGCATGAATCTGGTCGGCTGTTCGGATCGTAACTCCCTTTCGCATGGACCAAAGGGCATGAAGATTGGTTTGATCTCCGACTCCCATGATCACCTGGAACACCTGGAACGGGCTTTGGCGGTTTTCCGGGAACAGGGGGTGACGCGCATTCTCCATGCCGGGGATTTTGTCTGTCCGGCCACGATTCTGGCCCTGTCCGGTTTTCCGGTGAGCGCGGTTTTCGGCAACAACGACGGGGAACGCCAGGGTCTGTTGCGGGCCTTCGCCCGGATCGGGGGGGTGCTGGAGGGGGAGTTTCTGGAACTCGACGCCCCGGGCGGTGAGGGGCGCGTGGCCCTGTATCATGGCACCGTCGCCCGTTTCAAGGATGCCCTCATCGCCAGTGGCGCCTATCGGGTGGTGATCACCGGTCACACCCATCGTCCGGTCAACCGCATGGAAGGAGCCACTCTGGTGCTCAATCCCGGCACACTGCACGGTTTCGGCAGACAAGCCACCGCGATGATCTACGATGATCAGACCCGCAGCGCGCAACTGGTGGAGCTGCAGGCCGCTCCGTCGTGCCCCTTCGAATCCCTGGATCGGCGCGGAGACTGAAGAGAAACCTTATGGAACTGGCCCGCAAGCCCCTCTTTTTTGTGGTGGATGATGACCCGGTGACCCGGATCATGCTGTGTCGTTTTCTGGAACGGCTCGGATACGACGCCAAAGGGTTCGGCAATGGCGCCCAGGCCACCGGGGCCTGCGACGTGGAGATGCCGGATGTGGTGCTGATGGACGCCAAGATGCCGGTCATGGACGGCTTCGAGGCCTGCCGTCGTCTCAAGGCCCGCCCCGATGCCCGGCATGTGCCGGTGTTGATGATCACCGGCTTGAACGACGATGAATCCGTGGACCGGGCCTTCGAGATTGGCGCCGCGGATTTCATCACCAAGCCGATCCACTGGGCCATTCTGCGCAACCGGGTCCATTACCTGCTGGACAACATCGAATCCGGACACAAACTCTCCCTGGCGGCCCGGGTGTTCGACAACACCAGCGAAGGGATCGCGGTGACCGATGCCAGAGGGGTGATCCAGTCGGTCAATCCCGCCTTCAGTCACATCACCGGCTACCCGAGCGCCGAGGCCCTGGGACGCAACATGCGGCTGCTCAAGTCGGGACGCCACTCCCAGGAGTTCTACGAAAAGCTCTGGAGCGAACTCACCACCCGGGGTCAGTGGCAGGGAGAGTTCTACAACCGACGCAAGGATGGCACGATCTATCCCCAGTGGGCCAACATCTCGGCGGTCTTCGCCCCGGGAGGACAGATCGAGACCTTCATCACGGTCTTCTCCGATCTGACCGCGCTGCGGGAGTCCCAGGAGAATCTTCTGTATGTCACCGCCCACGACGCCTTGACCGGATTGCCGAACCGTCATCTCTTCCACGAGCGGCTGACTTTTGTCCTGGACGAGGCCCGGGAGGCCGGGGCCATGGTCTGGGTGCTGCTTCTGGATCTGGACCGCTTCAAGGTGGTCAACGAGACCATGGGCCACGATGTGGGAGATGCCCTGATCGTGGAGGTGAGTCGGCGTCTCGGGGTGACGTTGGCGGGACGGGGCAGCCTGAGCCGTCTGGGGGGGGATGAGTTCGCCGTGATCCTGTCCAAGACCGAGGACTCCCAGTCCGTGGCCCAGATGGCCGATCACATGCTGGCGGCCATGCGGGTGCCGTTCGCCATCCACGAGGTGGAGTTTTTCATCGGCGCGAGCATTGGCATCGGGGTCCATCCCCTGGATGGGGAGGATGTCAAAACCCTGATGAAAAACGTCGATGCCGCCCTCTATCACGCCAAGGAGCGGGGACGGAACAATTTCCAGTTCTTCCGCAACGAGATGAACGCCCGCGCCCTGACCCGCATGCGCATGGAGACCAGTCTGCGCCAGGCCTTGGAACGGGAGGAGTTCGAACTCTACTTTCAGCCGCAGATCCATCTGGCCAGTGGGCGTCTGGCCGGGGTGGAGGCTTTGATCCGCTGGAACCGGCCCGGCTGCGGCATGGTCTCCCCGGGGGAGTTCATCCCTCTGGCCGAGGAGACCGGGTTGATCATTCCCATGGGGGACTGGGCGTTGGCGCACGCCTGTCAGCGGGCCATGCAGTGGTTTGCCGACGGGATCCCCCCTTTCCGGGTGGCGGTGAATCTCTCCGGCATTCAGTTCGAGGAGGCGGATTTCGTCGCCCGGGTCACGGAGATTCTGGCGGCCACCGGCATGGAGTCCCGCTGGCTGGAACTGGAATTGACCGAAAGCATCGCCATGGGAGACGCGGTGGAGACCCTGGTGAAGCTCAAATCCCTTTCGGAGGTGGGGGTGCGGCTCTCCATCGACGATTTCGGCACCGGTTTTTCGTCGTTGAAGTACCTCAAGCGGTTCCCCATCGACACCTTGAAGATCGATCAATCCTTTGTGCGCAACTGCGCGGCGGATCTGGAAGACGCTGTGATCATCCGCGCGGTGATCGGTCTGGCCCACAGTCTGGGTTTGACCGTGATCGCCGAAGGGGTGGAGACCCGGGAGCAGA
>JADGAB010000361.1 GCA_015232245.1 Magnetococcales bacterium
ATCAGGATTTCATTGAATCCTGGCAGGCAGGCTGACTACGAACAGACGTTACGCTGCAAACTTCGTCGTTTCCTGACCCGCTGCGTAGGCTTTTTGATGCGCTTTTGAGCTGGTTGTTTTTCCGGCAATCCGGTTGTTCCCCACCAAAAACACGTTCTCATTTTGCTTGGCGCCATTTCTCATTCTGCTTGGCGCGTTACAGTTACATCTTCCCACGTTCTTTCCACGGTCATCCCCTTCAAAAAATCTCATGCCGGACTTAATATGGACTTAAACCCAAAAACGGCCTTCCCAGTATCCCCGGAAAGGCCGCTTAAGTGTTTGTTTTATATGGTGGGCGGCACAGGGATTGAACCTGTGACCCCTGCCGTGTGAAGGCAGTGCTCTCCCGCTGAGCTAGCCGCCCGGCTGCTGCGTTACAAGGGATGATAATAAACCATTCCCGGGTAAGAAGTCAATGGGTATCGTTGTCGGTTTCCCTTTCTTCCGGATTGAGCCAGCGATGCAGCATGCCCTGCAGATGGTGCAATGATGTGGGCTTGGAGAGAAAATCCGACATGCCGGCGCGCAGGCAGCTCTCCCGGTCCTCCGGGGTGGCCAGGGCGGTAAGGGCTATCACCGGGGTCGGGTGGGTGGTGGCGCCGGACTGGCGTTCCCGTTCCCGGAACAGGCGGCATGCGGTCAATCCATCCATGTTGGGCATGTGACAGTCCATGAAGACTACATCGAAAACTTGTATTTTCAGGAGTTTCATGGCCTCCACGCCATCCTCGGCCACGGTGATCTCATGGCCGCATTGCCGGAACATGCCCCGCAATACCCGCTGGTTCAGCCGGTCATCCTCCACCAGCAGGATCCGGGCGCTGTTCTTTCGCGACTCCGCCGCCGGGAGAAGCGCGGCGGATACGGAGGATGCTTCGCTCTCCACCTCTGCCGCCATTGGCAGAAATACCGTAAAAGTGCTTCCCTGGCCCAACCGGCTGCTGACCTGAATGGTTCCTCCCATCCGCTCGGTCAGCTTGCGGGTGATCGACAACCCCAGCCCGGTGCCGCCAAACCGTCGGGTCATGGTGCTGTCGGCCTGGGTGAAGGGTTCGAAGAGCTCTTCGATCTTGTCCGGATCGATGCCGGATCCCGTGTCTTCGATGCGCATCCACAGACCGTTCTTCTCTTTCTCCTGTCCCCAATCCACGGTAAGTCTGACATGCCCTGCCTGGGTGAATTTCACCGCGTTGCCCAACAGATTGACCAGAATCTGATTCACCCGATGGGGATCGCCCCGTACCCGCCGGGGCGTGCGGGGTGCGATGACTGTTTCCAGCCGGAGATTTTTTTTGCGGGCCATCTCGCAAAACATCACGTTCTGGTTGTGAATCAATCGGGTCAGATCGAATTCGATCTCCTCCAGATCGATCCGGTTGGCCTCGATCTTGGAGAAGTCCAGAATATTGTTGATAATGCCGATCAGATTGCGACCCGATTCCTGGATCACTTCCACCTGCTCCCGTTGTTCATCGTTCAAGGGGGAGAGGGACAACAATTCGGCCATGCCCAGAATGCCATTCATCGGTGTGCGGATTTCATGGCTCATGGTGGCCAGAAAGATGCTTTTGGCCTGATTGGCCTTGAGTTCCGTCTCTTTGGCCTGTTTCAGGGCGTCGAGCATCTGCTTCCAGGTGGTGACATCCCGAATGATGGCCGTGCAATAGGGGCGCATGCCATCACTCCATTGGGCGCTGGTGAGTTCCAATGGCACCTCCTGCCTGTCCTTGCGCAGGCCTGTGGTCTCCGCCCGGCTCCGTATGGCCGACTGTTCCGGACGGGTCAGATCCTGTCCGGTACCTGTGGGGATCACCATCGACAGAGACTGACCGAGGATCTCGGCTTCCTGGAATTGGAATATGTTCTCCGCTCCTTGATTCCAGCCCACGATCCGCTGGTTCTCATCCGTGGTGACGATGCCATCCCACGCCGATTCGGTCACGGAACGGTAGCGGTGTTCGCTGGTGGTCAGTTGCCGAAAGCGCTCTTCGCTCTCTTTCAAGGCGGCGGATTTCTCTTCCGCCAGAGTCTGAATCCGGGCGGCGTTTTTCATGAACGCATGGGCGTAAAGGGTGACCAGAAGAGTGAGCAGGGTGCTGGCGAACCAGACCGCCAGTGGGTACCACTGCTGCTGGGAAGAGTAGGCGGTCAGATCCACTGGCCGCAGGATCAACTGCCAGGTGCGGTCTCCCATCATCACCTCTTTGAGTAGATGAAAATGGTGTTTGAGATCGGCGGCGTGAATGGTGGCAATGTCGGGCGTTCTGTCTCTCAGTCGCGAAAAGTGATGATAAATGATCTCATTTTTATTGTTCACTTCGGCAAACAGGAAAATATCGATCCCCCCGGGATGGACAAACAAGGTTTGAATGAACTCCTCCAGAATGAACCATAGCTCGGAACGGCTGCGCAGAAAACCCCGCAACATGTCTGTTCGTGCCGGAAGGGGCAGTTTTTCCGCATCGTAGGCATACACCGGCCATAAAATGTCCATGTCATAGGGGTGAAGTTGATCTGGATCGTCATCATCATGTTTATGCACTAGAATCTTTGCCTGACCATCTTTTCTGGCAGTTTCCATCGCCCGTTGGATCTCTTGCGTCACCACCTCCCCTTCGGCCATGGGATAGAGCTCGTCGGGAGAAGGTTGGGAATAGATGATCGGATAGCGTTCCATCTCCTGGCCGTCCGGTGAAACCGGAATCCGGAACGACATCGCCGCCGGGTTGTCCGGAAACGGACGGGAGGGAGAACATGTCTGACGCGGCAGCCATTGAATGGCATTGAGATTGGCGTGGCCGTGCATGATTTTCTTGACGAAATTGTTGAATTCGTTCTGATCCACCTGTTCGGAGGAGGCGAACAGACCGTGAATGGCGTTGAGTTCCTGAAGCTTGGCATTCAACCCC
>JADGAB010000362.1 GCA_015232245.1 Magnetococcales bacterium
TCCACCAGTCGCAGCGCCTGAATCTCCGGATCGCTTGTGACCGGCAGCGGGCCACTGGCGGCTTTTTCCAGATTGGCGGCGTAGTCGCAGTGGGAACAGGAGGCGATGAGATCCTCGCCGGAGGAGGCGAGTACATGAAATTCATGGGACGAGGAGCCGCCGATGCTCCCGGTGTCCGCTTCCACCGGTCGGAAACGCAACCCGCAGCGTTTGAAGATCCGTCCATAGGCGTCGTACATGGCCCGATAGCTCACATCGAGACCGGCGGCGTCCATGTCGAAGGAGTAGGCGTCCTTCATGAGAAACTCCCGGCCCCGCATGATGCCGAAGCGGGGGCGGATCTCGTCGCGGAATTTGGTCTGGATCTGATAGAAGTTGACCGGCAGTTGCCGATAGGATTTCAGCTCCCGGCGGGCCAGATCGGTGATCACCTCTTCGTGGGTGGGACCAAAACAGAAATCCCGGTCGTTGCGGTCTTTCAGTCGCAACAGCTCTTTGCCATAAAAATCCCAGCGTCCCGACTCCCGCCACAGTTCGGCGGGCTGCACCGCGGGCATGAGCACTTCCAGGGCGCCGGCGGCGTCCATCTCGGCGCGGACGATGGCTTCCACCTTGCGCAGGGCCTTCAGACCCAGAGGGAGCCAGGTGTAGATCACAAAAAAAAAAATATCATTAAAAAAAAAACGCAGCATCAGGCGATGGGAGGCGGTATGCGCCTCCACCGGCGCCTCTTTCAGGGTGGGAATCAGACTGGCGCTGTATCTCATGGTGACTCTTTCTCCCGGCCTCCCTGAATGAAGGCGTAGGCCGAATGGTTGTGAATGGATTCGAAATTCTCCGCGGCCACCGAAAACCAGGAGATGCGGGGATCGGCTTCCAGATCCGCGGCCACGGAGCGTACCATGTCCTCGACAAAACGGGGATTGTCGTAGGCTTTTTCGGTGACGTATTTCTCGTCCGGCCTTTTCAGGACCGGATAGAGTTGACAGGAGGCGTTGGCCTCCACCCGTTCGATGATCTCCTCGACCCAGACGAACTTGCGGAATCGCACCCGCACCGTGACATGGGAACGTTGATTGTGGGCCCCCCGTTCCGAGATCTCCCGGGAGCAGGGACACAAGGTGGTCACCGGCACCATGACCTCCAGGATCATGCGGTAGCGATGGCCCTGCTGGGTGCCGATGAAACGCACCCGGTAATCCATCAGCGCCGCGGCTCCCGAGACCGGCGCGGACTTGCGCAGGAAATAGGGGAATTCCAGTTCGATGTGGGCCTCTTCGGCGGCGAGGCGTTCCTGGACCTTGCGTAGCAGGTCCGGCAGACTGTCCACGGAGATGGCTTCGTCGTGTTCCGCCAGCACCTCCAGAAACCGGGACATGTGGGTTCCCTTGAAGTGGTGCGGAAGATTGACGTACATGTTGACCGAGGCCACAGTGCGCTGGGTGCCCCGGCTGCGATCCTTGACCACAATGGGATAGCGGATACCCTTGACGCCCACCTGATCGATGGCCAAACGTCGATCATCCGGTTGCGACTGCACATCCAACAAGGGTTCCATGCGCGACTCCATCCGGGTGAAGGGCTGGGGTTGATGAAAAAAAAGAGCCGGTCAAGGCACTGGCTGCTCTTTTGCATACGTTCAGAACAGCGTAAATTGTCAGTTTATGACGAACCCGGGAGCATGAGCAAGAGTCGGATATCAGACCAGGGGGTTCGTTCCCTTTCAACGGCAGCCATTTTGACAAGTTGATTTGCAATGGACATGCGCAATATCGGCATCATCACCAAACTTTCCGACCCTCGCGCCCTTGAGGCCACCAGTGAGTTGACCGCATGGCTGGCAGAGCGGCATCGCAAGGTGACGGTGGTCAGCGAAATCGCCATGGCGGCTGGAATTTCCACACGCAGCGCCGCCCGCAAGCCCCAGGAAACCTTGCCCGAAGGTCAGGATCTGGTGGTGGTGATCGGCGGGGATGGCACCTTCATCGCCGCGGCCCGGGCTGTGGAAGAGGTGGATGTCCCTTTGCTCGGGGTCAACATGGGTCGTCTGGGATTTCTCACCGACACCCCCCGTGACAAGATGCTGGAGGCCATGGATCGGGTGCTGGCCGGCGAATATCGCCTGGAACAGCGCATGCGTCTGTCGGTGGAGGTGGTGCGGGAGGGTCGCATTCCCCTGACCTGCCGGGTTCTCAACGACGTGGTGATTCACAAGGGAGAGCTGGCGCGCATGATGGAGTTCGATGTCTCCATGGATGACCAGTTCGTCTTCTCCAGCCGGGCCGATGGTCTGATCATCTCCACGCCCACCGGTTCCACGGCCTATGCCCTGTCTGCGGGAGGACCGATCATCCATCCGGGTCTCAACGCCATTCTGCTCGCGCCCATCTGCCCGCATACCCTGACCAACCGTCCCATCGTGGTGCCCGGCGCCGGTACCGCCTGCATCACCCTGGCGGAACGGGGGCTGGATCGGCAGTTGACCCTGGATGGTCAGTCAGGCTTTCCGTTGTCCGGCGGGGACAAGATCCTGGTGCGCCGCTCCACCCATCCTTTAAGAGTGTTGCACGCCCCGGACCGGAATCATTTCATGGTGCTGCGGGAGAAGCTGCGCTGGGGAGAGTAGGGCGGAGAACGCTTGGAGGCGCGTCGTTTGTTGTTCATGCGGGGCGTTTCGGAGTCGCTCTCATCCGTATCTGCCGCCTGCAGCAGAGCGTAAAAGGGGGAATCATCCCGGCCCGAGCCCTGCGCCGGAATGCGCCCGGAAACGCCTCCACGGGTCGGTGGAATGGTCAGTACGGGTCCGACCGGTTCCACAGCGCGCCGCTGGATTGCGGATATGTCCCATGTAGTGTCCATGGTTGAAATCATGCATTATGCATGCCGTTTTTTGAAGTGTTGCAGGCAGAGTGCGCCCTGAGAACAACAAGGGCGTGCTTTCATGG
>JADGAB010000363.1 GCA_015232245.1 Magnetococcales bacterium
GCCCCTGGACCCCACCAGGGGGATAATCCCCCTGGACCCCTATAAAAAAATAATAGGAATCATTCAGCGTTTATATTAAATAACATGCCATGGGAATGAATCCTTCACCCCCTTGCAGTTCAGGAGTCAGATCATGCCAAACCGTTTGATTCATTCCACCAGTCCTTATTTACAGCAACACGCCCACAATCCGGTCAACTGGTTTCCCTGGGGTCAGGAGGCTCTGGCCAAGGCGCGCCAGGAGGATAAACTGATACTGGTTTCCATTGGCTATGCGGCTTGTCACTGGTGTCACGTGATGGAGCGGGAGAGTTTCACCGATCCAGCGGTTGCGGCACTGTTGGATCAGGATTATGTGAGCATCAAGGTGGACCGGGAGGAACGACCGGATTTGGATGCCCACTTCATGGAAATTCTGACCGCCATGACCGGTTCCGGGGGATGGCCATTGCACGTCATCACCACGCCGGAACTGCAACCGATTCACGGAGGGACCTATTTTCTACCGGAACCCGGCTGGGGGCGACCTTCGTTCAAGCAAGTGTTGACCATCATTTGCCACCACTGGCGCCACAAGCGTTCCGAGTTGTTGCAAGAGACCCACAAGCTGCAAGGCTGGCTGGACACGCACAGATCGACCATTCCCCGTGGTCAGGTTGGAAGAGTGGATCCGGTTCGAGAGGCGTTGAGCTTCTGGAGTCAACGGTTTGATGCTCGACATGGCGGTTTCGGGGAGCAGCCCAAATTTCCCCAACCGACCATATTGTCATTTTTCTTGCGGGAGGCGGCCAAGAGTCGGGATCTTTCATTGGCGCAGTCGGTTTTGACCACTCTGGACCGGATGGCTTCCGGAGGGATTCGTGATTTGCTGGGGGGTGCATTTCACCGTTATGCCACGGATCGGGCGTGGCAGGTTCCGCACTTTGAAATCATGCTGTACGACAATGCCTTGCTGGCGCGGGTTTACCTGGAGGCGTGGCAGTTGACCGGCCAGGAGCGTCATGCCTGGGTGGCCCGTGGGATTCTGGATGATCTGCTGGACCGTTTTTTGTTGTCGGACGGAGCCTTTCTTTCTTCGCTGGATGCGGACAGCGACGGGGAGGAGGGGCTGTTCTACACCTGGACCGGGGCGGAAATCCGGGCGCTGCTGGGGGAGGAGCGGGGCGAGGCGTTCAATGGGGCCTTTGTGGATGAATCGGAAGGGGTGGTGGAGGGGAGGGCGGTATTGCGGCATTTGGGGAATCCTGAAGAGCTGTCGGAGCGTTGTTTGGGGTTTGCGGAGGAGTTGGCTTTGTTGGCGCGGCAGAGGGCGGGGCGACCATCGCCATGCAAGGATGACAAGGTGGTGGTGTCGTGGAACGCGTTGACGGTATCGATTCTTGCCAAGGCGGGTGCGGCCTGGGGAGAGTCCCGTTATCTTGATGCGGCCCGTCGGGCTCTGGGGGCCATAGATACCGGGGAGTTGCATCACAGTCGGCGGGGAGAGCGGATCGGGGAGGGGGTATTTCTGGACGATTACGCCTGTTTGATTCAGGCGCAGTTGGATCTTTACGAAGCCGGATTCGATATTGAGCTTTTGCGGCGCGCCGAGGTGTTGGCCCGAGAGATGGTGCAACGATTTCAGCCTGGCCGGGATCTGCCGTTGCAGTTGACCCCGTTGGATCGGCCTGGAGAGATTCCGGCGCGCACCGAGTGGCATGACGGTGTGACTCCGGCGGGAAATTCCGTTGCCTGGCTTGTTCTGCGGCGTTTGGGCGGGCTTTGTGGGGGAGAGTGGGCACGGATCGCCCAGGGAGTGACAACGGCCATGGAGGGGTGTTTACAGCAGGCGGCGCCCATGATCACCGAGGGGCTTGGGGTTTTGGATTTTGCCGCGCCGACCGCCTGTGAGATCGTCTGTACGGGTGAGCCGGATGCGGTTTTGTTGCGGGAGATTCGGCGACGGTTGTTGCCGGGTCTGGTGATTCGGCGTGAGGAAGGGGAGGGGAGGGGGATACAGGTTTGTCGGGAGGGGTGTTGTCACCCTCCGGTCACCACCCTGGAGGTATTGATGCGGCTGTTGAGTTGAGACGTCAACTGAAGAAAGGCGCGTCAAAGTTTGGGTCGCGGGGTGGGAGGGGGATTGTAAACCGCCTTGGGATAATTGCCTTCGAAGATCTCTTTGGGGTCCCGGCCATTGGGCCGCAGGGAGCGTTGAAAGGTCTTGTCGATGGCCTCCTGGAAGGGTTTTTTGTTCCAGATGATGATGGCGGCAATCAGAAAGATCACGAACGAGCCGATCACCCAGAAGAATCCGATTCCCGGCAGCACCGTACGGGCAATGAAGGCTTCGGAGGGATTGTTGGGATTATAGAAGGTTTGAACGGTTTTGCCCACCGGATAGCGTTCCATGGTGACTCTGGCGAAGCGTTCGAACAGGAACATCGCCGCATGCGGATCGGAATCGATTTGAGTTCCCAGATAATCCGTGTCTCCGGATTTGAAGCGATAGACAACCTCGACCCGATACAGAGGGATCAGGTTGAAAAACATGGTACCATCCTGTTTCATGCCCGATTGTACGATGGTACCTTCCGCGCTGGGCCACTGGGAGGATTCGGCATACTTGAGGATCGGCTGAATGAAAATGACAAAAAAAGCGACTCCCAGCACCAGAGCCAGATTGCGTATCAGAATATACAGATTACGTCCCATCCACGTGGTTCCCTTGTCAAAAAGGATTCCGCCAGGATAACCAGGATAAATGAATTCAGCCTGCATTGCCATGCCATTTCGAAAAATGGCGGGCATGGTTGAAATGGATCGTCTGTCTTGACCATGCCAGTTCTAAACCGCAACCATTTTGGGATGCATCGTTTGATTTATAGGGGTCCAGGGGGATTATCCCCCTGGTGGGATCCAAGGGCAAAGCCCTTGGGACTTTGCCTTTGGCGCGCTT
>JADGAB010000364.1 GCA_015232245.1 Magnetococcales bacterium
ATCCTGAAATCCGGATTGATGGATGTCAAGGCAGAGGGGCACGGAACACACTATCTTGGGACCATTGCCGTGCTGTTCAAAATAGCACTCTTCACAAAGGACGAGACATGAATACGACGATTCTGGAGTTGACGGGGCTGGCCCAGGCGGTGGCCGGGGAGAAATTGACGAGCGCATTCGAGGCTCTGGGGGGTGGAGACTCCCTGGAGGTGGTATGCGACGGGGAGCCGTCCGGGCTGTTGCAGCTTTTTCAGGAAAAATTCTGGGGCGCTTTCGACTGGCACCCCCTGGAGAACGGACCGGAGCGCTGGCGGATGACGGTGCGGCGGGTGCCGGGGAGCGGTCGGCGGGGCATCGGGGAGTTCATGGGCTTTGACCACGAACGCTGTGATGTGCTGTATGCCTCCATGGAGAACGCGGCCCAGTCGGGAGACGCGGAGGCCACCCGGAGCCTGTTCGGCGCTTTCGAGACCGGCATGACCCATCACTTCGACATGGAGGAGAAGCGGTTCTTTCCCGCCTTCGAGCAGGCCACGGGCATGACCCAGGGGCCCACCACGGTGATGCGCATGGAGCATCGGCAGATGCTGGGGGTGATGGGACAGATGCGGCAGGCGCTTGCGCAGGGGGATCTGGACGGCGTGATCCGGGGTGGCGGCACCATGATGGTTCTGATGCGGCAGCACAACATCAAGGAGGAGCAGATGCTCTATCCCATGGGAGACATGCATCTGGGCGATGTGCAGCCTCTGCTCAAGGCGATGCAGACGGTCTGAGGGCAAGGGATCAAATCCGGAAGGTCTGGCCTTCCTGCGGCGCCAGACAGAGGATGTCGGGTTGCAGGGCCTGCAGGAGGGTCACGGCGGTCTGTTCCTTGGCCGCGATGGCTGCGTCGTTCTGGTCCGGGTCGTGGTGGAACAGATGCAACGCCTTGACCCGGGCCTGACTGGCCAGCTCCACCACCGGCGTGATGGCCGAATGGCCCCAATGGATCCGATCAGGATACTCCTTGTCGGTATAGGCGGCATCGATGATCAGCAGATCGGTCCCGGCCACGAAGTTTGCCAGTTTGTTCACATAATGGTCGTTGCGATAGGGACTTTCCCGGGGATGGATCTCGTTGTCGGTGATGTAGCAGACCGAACGTCCCCGGTACTCCACCCGATAGCCCAGGCAGTTGCCGGGATGATTGAGCAGCATGGTGCGCATGTTGATGCGTCCGGTGAGAGGAAAGCTCTCCTCTCCCAGATTGCGGAAAGAGACCCGCGCGGCGAATTCGCGCACCTTGACCGGACAATAGACCTCATCCATCTGGGCAAAGATCAACTCCCGCATGTCCGTATCCCCGTGGGAGGCGCCGCAGATTTCGAATTCATTGCCCTGCTGATACAAGGGACGGAAGAAAGGCAGGGCGTTGATGTGGTCCCAATGGGGATGGGAGATGAAAATCCTGGCCTCCAGCCGGGACCGTTTCTGGGCCACCAGATGATCGGCAAGCCCCTTGATGCCGCTGCCGGCATCGAAGATCAGCAGATCCCCCCGGGCAAACTCCAAGGTGACGCAGGGGGTGTTGCCCCCGTAGTGCAGGGCGTTGGCCCCGCAGACCGGCAGGGTGCCCCGCACGCCCCAGTAGCGCACCTCGATCCGGTCGGCGAGGATCGCCTCCAGACGGGCGACAAAGCTCTTCGGATCCACCGGTTTGAACAGACAGCCATCCACCCCGCAGGCATCAGCCCGTTCCCGGTCGTATTCGAACGGCTTGCCGGAAACGATGACGATCTTCAAAGCCCGAAGTCGGGGATCGGCGCGCAGTTGCTGCACAAGCGCCATGCCGTCGATGCCAGGCATCGTGATATCCAGGATGGCGCAATCCACCGGCCTGGAGAGGATCAGCTCCATGGCCTGGCTGCTGACCGTGGTGGAGATCACCGCATGCCCCGCCCCTTCCAGCAATCCGGCATGGAGGCGCACGGCAAAGGGATCGTCGTCAACGATACAAAAGGTCAGCGGTTCCGCCATGTATTCTCGCTTGCCGGTTTCATCAGGCCATCATGCGATCCAGAGGCACGGTACGCACCGGATCCATCCAGGGCACGCTCCTTTTCCGGGTCTCTTCCGCCCGTTTTCCCGCCTTCCAGAGATGTTCCGGGGTGATGTCCAATACCACGATTCCCAAAGCCGGGTCCAGTCGCTCCAGTTCGGCGAGCAGTTCGGTTTTGCGCTGCTGATCCATCAGCAATCCGCGAATCCTGCGGCCATCAAAAAGTTCCACCACGTATTTCATGATCTGTCTCCGGTGTTGCAAGCAGAAAGGGGATCGAACGCCCCGACGACACTTACAAACGGATGCACATTTCATACCATAGTAGCAAAAGTCGACTATTGGAACAGACTCATGAAAAACTCCGGGCGCTGAAACTGAGGAAATTGGGCCACCGGGTGAAACTCGGCCAGTTGATTTTTGCCCTGATTGACGTGCCAGCCGATCATGCCATCCGCGCCGCTGGAGACGGCAAAAAGTTTCCGGGGGGACCAGACCGCCCAGTGCTGCTGATCCCGATGGACAAACAAGGCCAACAGCTCCTCCCCCCGCATGGCGTCATACCAGCGGATCGTCCCATCCCCCAGGGCGGCCACCACCCACTGACCATTGCCGGAGACGTTCACCGCCCACACCGAACCCGGGGTGGCCACCTTCCAGCGCAAGGTGCCGTCCCGGGCGTAGAGCCGGGCGTGAAACGCGGTTCCCAGCACAAAAAAGCGGTCCCGGGAGTCCAGCGCGAGCGCCTGGGGGGTCTCCTTGTCCTGGAGGGGCAACTCCCGGCCATTGAGCTGCAAGGTGGTCTCCCCCCAGCCAGTCACCCGGATCTCCTCCGAGCTCAGCCGGGGTTCCCGCATCCCTCCCGCAGCCCCCCCCGCCGCCCCCAACCGCAGTTT
>JADGAB010000365.1 GCA_015232245.1 Magnetococcales bacterium
CGCCTCGGCCAGACGGTGGGGTTCCTCCGCGTCCGGGGGGAGGGGGCGACCGGTGGTAACGTTGCAAAAGCCGCAGGCCCGGGTGCAGAGCGCGCCGAGAATCATGAAGGCCGCCGTCCCTTCGTGCCAGCAGTCGCCGATGTTGGGACATCGGGCCGATTGGCAGACTGTTTCGAGTCGCAGCCGTCGGGTCAGGGCGTCGATGCGGCGGTATTCCGGAGAACCCGGCGCCCTGACCTTGAGCCAGAGGGGTTTTCCCAGGGGCACCTATTTCTCCTCCATGCCGATTTTCTTGAAGAACTTCTTGCGGATCTTGGCATCGAAGGCGTTCCATTTCATCAACGCCAGCTCTTCGCTGTCGCTGCCGGAGAGAAATCCCAAAGGAATCTCGAACCCCCCGGCCCCCGCCTTGCCGCCCCCGTAGAATATCCCCTGTTCGGTGCGTCCCAGCACGTCCTTGAGAAAGGTGTCCGGACCGAGACTGTTCTTGCTGGTGCGCAACGAGCCGTGAATGCACTCCACCCCTTCGGCCATGGTGACGATGCCGTAGACCACCGCGGTATGCACCGTGTCTTCGCTCAGCAGGAAATCCGCGGCCTGGGGAATGGCGTCCCGGTCCTCGCCCCGCAGATACCCTACCCCGGAAAGACACAGACCCGCCTTGATCACCCGGTTGGCCAGGGCCAGACGGATCACCTCCATCACCTTGTGGTTGCGGCGTTGATGCAGAATGTCCATCAACAGGTCGATGTCGTAAAAGGGCTGCAGAAAGGCTGCGGCTGTGAAATCGAAGGGGTGGGCGCGGATCATGGAGCCGGTCTCGCTGACGATGCCATGCATCAGCGCCGTGGCCAGACGGCGGTGTTCCGGATTGGAGGGACGCAACTGCAACAGACCCTCGGCCAGATAGTGGGCGAAAATCGAGGCGCAGGCCCCCACAGGGCGGATGTCGGAAAACAAAGGGAGGGGCAGGCGATTCTGGTGGTCGTGATGGTCCACCACGGCCAGAACCGGAACCCCCGCGTGTTCCAGCCGGTCCACCAGATTGCTGGTGGTCCCCTGATTGTCCACGAACACCGCCCCCTGGAAATGATTGGGCGGGATTTCGTCCGCGGTCCATTCGATGATCTGGATCTCCAGCAGATTGATCAGGGCGATGTTCTCCTGATGGCTGATGCGACCGCCGTAGATCAGATCCGCCTGGATATCCCGTTCCGCGGCCAGCAGATGATAGGCAAAGCCGCAGGCGATGGCGTCGGGATCGGGGAAATCCTGCAGAATGACCGCATGACGTTCTCCGGAGCGACCTTCCAGCATGGCTGCCAGTTGCGCGGCCTTGCTTTTTGTACCTGGTTCTTCCATTTTTCTTAGCCTCGAATTCGGGAGAGGGGGTTGGCGGACTGTGTTGTGGCGTTCATGACATCTTGACCGCAAGGCCGCCCCGCTTGCACCATATCGTCCTGGATGGTGTTTCACTTTACCAAGGAGACCCTCATGGGGAAAGTCACAGCGCGCGTCAGGCTTGTCGAAGGCATACAGATGGTGGGTGAGTCCGGTTCCGGACACGCCGTGGTGATGGATGGCAGTCCGGAGGTGGGAGGCCGGAACATGGGAATCCGTCCCATGGAGCTGTTTCTCATCGGACTGGGGGGCTGCGCCAGCATCGATGTGTTGACCATCCTGCGCAAAGGCCGGCACGGCGTGTCCGACTGCGAAGCCAGGATTGCCGCAACGCGGGCGGAAAACGATCCCAAGGTCTTCCTGGAGATCGACATGCATTTCGTGGTCACCGGCAAGGATGTCCCTTCCAAGGCGGTGGAACGGGCCATTCAGCTCTCCGAGGAGAAGTACTGCTCTGCCGCGGCCATGCTCGCCAAGACGGCCACGATCCGCACTTCGTTCGAAATCGTGGAGTTGGAATCATGAAATTTTCCGGTCACGCCTGGCGCAGGTTGGGTTTGCTGATGCTTCTGCTGGTGTTCGGAACAGCCCCGGCAATCGTCCGGGCGGACCCCTTCGTGCCCAAGGTCGGCGAGCACTTCGAGCCCGTCAATCCGCCGGTTCCGGTCTCCGGGAGCAAGCCGGAAGTGGTGGAGGTGTTCAATTTCAAGTGCCCCCATTGCGTCAAGCTCCATCCGGCCATGAACGCCTGGACGGAACGCATGAAGGATCGTTACGAGATCAAAAGCCTGCCCATCGTCTTTTCCAACCAGGCGGATCATCCCCTGCGGGCCTTTTACGCCGCCCAGTTTCTCGGGCGCGAAACGGACATGAAACACGCCCTGTTCAACGCCCACTTCGTGGACCAGGTGAATATCGACTCCCCCCAGGAGCTGGCTTTCATCGCCGAGGGGATGAAGATCGATTCCGCCGCCTTCCAGACCCACATGAGCTCCTTCGGAGTCAACGGCAAGATCAATCAGGGCCGCGCCCTGGCCCAGGAGTACGGCATCACCGGCACGCCGACCCTGGTGATCAACGGTCGCTTTCGGGTGATTCCCGGCAAGCATGATCAGGGGGATTACGAGCGCCTGTTCGCCATCGTGGAGGCCCTGGCCGCCCAATGATCGTCCTGGTGGCCATCAGGCAGGTTCCGGATCCGGCGCACCCGGTCCGGGCCAGCGCGGATGGCTCCGCCGTGATCATCGGGGAGGCCCGCCGGATCGCCAATCCCCTGGATGACAATGCCCTCGAAGCCGCCCTGCAACTGCGGGAGCAGGGAGTTGCCCGCCAGGTGATCGCCGTCTCCGTCGGCCCCCCCTCCTGGGAAGGCGTCCTGCGCACCGCCCTGGCCATGGGGGCGGATCGGGCCCTGCGGGTGGAGGCTCCGGAAACTCCGGATCCTCTCCAGGTGGCCCGGCTGCCCGCCGCCGTGGCGGTTCGGGAGGCGGTCTCCCTGGCGCTGACCGGGCGGCACGCCGTGGACC
>JADGAB010000366.1 GCA_015232245.1 Magnetococcales bacterium
ACCCCCACGACCCCACCAGCCGTCACCTTGACCAGAACCGGATCCGGAGCGAGATACAGATCGCTCCACAGGGTCACTTCATACCAGACCGGGGCGCTCTCCGCAGGCGTGGGAACACGCAGGGTGAAATCCCCGTTGCCGCCCGTGGCGGTTCCCATGCCGCTCATGGCGTCATGGGATCTGGCATTCACCCAGACATTGCCCTGACCGTTGGCTCCCCGGGTCACATTGCCGGTGATCACCACACCCCGGCTCACCTGCACGATCAGGCCCTTGCCGCCGTTGCCCAGGTTCTCGAAGGGCCAGGCCACGCCGGTGGCCAGATCCGCGCCAAAGCCGCTGGCCAGACCATCCTCGGCGGTCAGACGGCAGGGATTGGTGGCACAGCTCACCTTGCCGCCGAGAAAATCACTGCTTTGCACCCAGGCATGGGATTCGGCATCCTCGTAACCACCCGGCAACACCTCGACCCGGAAGGTGGAACCGGCCTGAGATACCAGCGTGGCCGAAGGCAGATGCAACGTGAAATAACCATCCTGATCCGTGGCGGTGGCACCAAAATCGGTATTGATCCAGGCATGGGGGATGCCATGGTTGCCATCGTCCATGACCCGGCCATAGGCTTCGATGCCCGCATCCACCTGCACGCCGATCACCAGGGAGCGATCCATCAGAATCGAGGTGACCATATGGGGATCGGTCTGAGCCATCACCGTGCCGGGAAGTTGCGCCGGCACATTGCCGCCGCTGGCCACCACCACGGGACGGGTGGCTGGATCCTCGCTCTGCCAACCAGTGACCCAGGCCGAGGCGGGAGGCGTGATCCAGTTGCCCCCCAGGAAGGAGACAAAAGCGCTGCCGCATCCCACGGTTTCATCGGTATTGCCGGGTTCACAATAGGCCGGCCACACCTCCACCTGATACTCCACGCCTGGCGTCACGGAGAGGGAGAAAGCCCCCTGATCATCCGCCTTGGCATGAAACGACCGGCTCCAGTCCCGGCTGTGGACATTGACCACGGCCCCGTTGACCGGCGTGGCATCGGCTTTGGCAATGGTTCCGGAGAGCATCATGCCAGCCAAAAGACGGGTATTGATTTCGGTGGTCGCACCGATCTTGAAGAGTTTGGCGGAACTCCAATCCGTGCCAATCCCCCCCTGACCGTCGGCGAATCCACCGATCAGGTTGCCGGGAAGGGTTTTTTGCTCCTGGGTATCCCATTTCCAATAGGAGGTGAGATATTCGACGCGGTATTTGCCAGGCATGGCGGAAAAAGTATAGCGCCCATCCACATCGGTGTAGGTCTCTCCCCAGGAGCCGGATTCGCCGGATTCGGCATCCCATTCCGGCTGGAGGCGCACCAGCACATTGGCCACGGCGGTCAGACCGTCCCCGGCGGTGACCATCCCCTGAATGGTGATCCCGGTGGCCAGTCTGGCATTGATTTCCGTGTCGTCGGTGAACTTGTACTCTTTGGCCTTGGAGGAGTCCCCGTTGAGGCCGTCACCGGACGAGCCGTCGCTGTACCCGCTCAGACCATTGGTCTTGATCTGCTTGTTGGTCTGCCAGTCCCAGTAATTGGTATTGAAATGGACCAGATAAGGGGCATTCGGCTGCACGAACGCCACATAATGACCTGCGGTATCGGTGGTGGTTTCCACCCAGGGGGCCTCTGCCGCGCCATCCTCCTGGTTGGGCTGGAACTCCACCTTGACATTCGCCACTCCCTGGCCGGCACCATCACTCACCAGGCCGGAGACGCGGGCGCCGCTGGGCAGCACCGCGTTCAACTGGTCATCCGTGGCGAAGGTGAAACTTTGGGCGGCCTCCTGGGAAGCGGTCACCTGGCCATTGCCATCGGCAAAACCTCCGTCTCCCAGCACCCCGGGGACCGTCACCATGCGATTGGCGGTCGCATCCCAATAGACGGCGCGGAACTGCACCCGATACTTGCCAGGATAAATGGCAGCCGCGTAGTGACCGGTGGTGTCGGTTTTCACCGTGACCAGCTCCACCACCGCGCCGGTATTCTCTTCCCAGAGAGGCTGGAACTCCACCAGGATATTGGCCAATCCCCCGACCCCTCCGGTGACGTTGCCGGCGATGGTGATCTTGTCCGGCAGATTGCCCCCGCCACCGGAAGAGGACTTCAAGGCCACGTTCAAGGTCAGAGAAGAGGCCCCGGAGCCACCCAGCAGATAGGTCTGGGCCGCCGCTTCCCCTCCCAGAATCACGGCGGTTCCAGCTCCACTGGCCAGGCCCCCGGCATAACCCGTGGCCGTGTATTCGATTTTGTAAGAACCCGCCTCAACATCCAGTTGATAGTTCCCCTGGGTGTCGGTCATGGTGGCAAAAACACGGCTGGCGTCCCCGACGCTCACCGCCCGCACCGCGACACCGGCCAGAGCCTGAGGGGTGGCGGCCAGATCGGTCGCCTTGCCGCTGATGGCGTAGGTCGCGACCCCCATGGCATCGATGATCGCGCCATTCAAGGTCATATCTCCATACAACGTCAGACCGGAAAGAGCCGGTCTGACAGCAACGAGATTGCCGAAAGGATCAACGTAACCACGATACAACATGCCGGTTCCCTTGGCCGTCATTTCGATCAACAGCGACTCTCCCACCGGCAACTGCACCGCGTAGGCACCGGAACCGTTAGTGCTTGCTTGCATAAAAAACCCCTGCGCCGCCGAAGAACGCAGGGTGAGGGTCACCGGACCGGCAAGCCGACCGGTGGTGTTGTCGGAGATCACCCCGGAAAGGGTGGCGGTGGTCACCCGAAAGGCGGCGGTCAACTGGACCTCGCCGACGAGGATATCGGAGAAGATGTTCTGCGCCGCACCCTGGGAGACCGACAGGGTATTGACCGGTCCCAGGGCGGTCAGATACCCCTGGCCGACAAAACCGTTGCCCACAT
>JADGAB010000367.1 GCA_015232245.1 Magnetococcales bacterium
GAGTCATCATGTACCAATGCCTTCATGACCCTGTTTACCGGGTTTTGTTCTTCGGGGCTATCCTGGGAGGAGTGTTTGCCTTCCTGATGCTGTTCAGATCGTGGCGCAGGAGGAGTCATCCACGGTTGAAGCTCACGGCTCGATTGCAGCACAGGAGGCCATAGACATAGGGAATACAATACATCCAACAATTGCATTACCGCTCAAAAATAACTAAAATAATGGAGCTTCCCCATGGCAAGACCAAAAAAAACACCAGCAGCACCACCACCGCCTGACCCGGAATTGGCAGAGGAGATGCCGGGCGATATTGATCAGGGGTCCATCCTGACCCAGCCGGAGACCATGCCCACCATCATCGGGGCCGGGGTGGTGATCGAGGAAGAGATCCAGAACGACGCCGACGTGGTGCTGTCCACGGCTGGCAGCATGCTTGACCGTTTCACCAGGGCCATGACCGATCAGATGAAAAAGATGGAAAGGCCCTGGGGAGCGATGTCGGCTGCCGACCGGCAGACACTCGTGGACAACCTTCAGTGGTCGGCCCAAGACCTGATCACCCAGGCCACCGAGACCATTGCGGCCAACGGAAGGAGGATCGTCACAGGAGTAATGAAGCAGGTGGCCATCAAAGATGAGATCACCGCCACTATCACCTGCGGTCGCTCGGCAGAGGCGTGCGCTGCGTTCGGCATGGCCTCTGGTGGCGGTCCGGTCGCCTTCATCCTGCTCGACACGGAGAGTTACCTTTCCAGGGTGAATCCAGTGGATGTGGGGCCGCGCCAGTTGGAAATGAATATCGATGACGATGCCGACAAAGAAATCTTGGATCATATTTCAAAAATTCATCAAGAAACTTTCGGTGGCGATATCCAGGACGATGCCAACGAAGAGACCGCAGCCGCTTTCCTGGGGGTCACACCCGTTGACGTTGCCAATACCAATGCCTCCACCAGCACGGAGTGCCCGCTATGACCACGGCCATGACTATCCCCTTTGGCGTCTATTTTGACCTCCCAGCGCAGAAGTACCATGATGACCCGGCCTTGTCCCAGTCGGGCATCAAGAATCTGATGGTGTCTCCCCTGACCTACTGGACGAATTCGGCCATGAATCCGGATCGGGATTCCACCGAGACCCCCTCAATGATGATTGGCTCCGCGACCCACAAGCGGATTCTGGAAGGGCCGGCGCGGTTCGTCGCCGAATACGCCGTTACCCCGAACCGGGAGGATCACCCGGACGCCGTTGACGGTGCGGATGCGCTGCGAGAGGTGTGTCGCACCCTGGGCGTCAAGATTTCTGGCACCATCCCGGAGATGTGCGAGCGCATCCTGGATGCGAATCCGTCCGCCGTCCTCTGGCCGGAGATCATGCGTCGGTTCAAGGCCGAGTCCGAGGACAAAATCATCCTCAAGGCCGATGACGGCGCGACGATCAACAGGATGGCCGCCATGGTGGAGGGGCACCCGGAAGCAGCTTTCGCCTTCCAGGGTGGATTCCCGGAGGTGTCCATTTTTTGGCCTTGCCCCCTCACCGGGGTGCGTCTCAAGGCCCGCATCGACTACTTGAAACCGAATGCCATCGTGGATTTGAAGACTTTCGCCAACTCGAAGCATTTTCCGATTGCCCATGCGGTCGCCATGGCTGTGGCGAATTACAATCTGCACGTCCAGGCGGTGTTTTATATCCGGGCGGTCAAGACGGCGCGGGTCATGATCAAAAAGGGCTTGATCCATGGAGTATCGCCAGACCACCCAATACTCCAGGCCATTGCCGACAGCAAAACAACGAAATTCTTCTTCGTGTTCGTTGAAACCGGCGACGTGAACAATGTGCTCATCCGGGAGTTTCCTGGGCCAAAAGCGTTGATGTATCAGACAGGCCAAAGTGAAATTGATCGCATAATCACGCTGTATCAATCGCTTCGTGACAAGTTCGGCACCACTCCATGGAATGTACTCCATGAGACGCGGATGCTCGATGACGCTGAATTTCCAGCCTGGATCTTCAAGGGATAACTGCCATGGCCTTCCAAATTACAGTCGCAAAACGCGTCAAGCAACACGTTTTGTTGTCTTTGTGGGGTGCATCGTCAAGCGGAAAAACTTTTACCGCGCTTCAAATTGCTTATGGTCTTGTCGCTGGCACGGGTCAGAAAATCGGCATGATCGATACCGAGAATCGGCGTGGCCTTCAGCACGTCGGCGCGATTCCGGGGGAGTTCTACCACATTGATCTTCAGCCCCCTTTCACGGCGGATCGCTACATTGAGGCGTTTCGGTCCTTCGAGCACGCCGGTGGGTTCGGGGTGGTGATCATCGACAGCTATTCCCACGTCTGGGAGGGCGAAGGTGGCACACTGGACCAAGCCGAGACATCCGGCAATATCGGGCTGGCCAAATGGTCATCGCCGAAAATTCAGTTGAAGCGATTGACCAATGTGCTGCTCCGGGCACCGATGCACGTCATTTTCTGCATGCGCCACAAGTTGACCAAGGGTCAGGACAAAAAAGGGCCGAACGGCAAGGCGAGGATATTCGACACGGGCTTTGCCCCCATCGCCGAGAAGAACACCATTTACGAGATGGGGTGTTCATTCTGGATCGGCATGGATCACAAACCGATCTTCCGGCAACCCTCGGAGACGGTGTTCTGCAAGGACGACAGCCTCTCTCGAATTCACGCTGTTCATGGACACCGCCGGGGTGGCCCAAGGGATGGGGCGTGCCAACAAGGAGGTGGCGTCCGGTCTGCGCGGCATGGCACAGACAGCCAAAGAAGAAGGAGAACGCATCCGCTCTGCCCTGGCAAGCATCACTGCGTTCCGGGATTTGAAGCAGAACGTCGTGGACGCCAAGGCCGCTCTGGTTACCGCTCAGGCGGAAGCCAATCGTCTGGGTGCGGCGCTCAATAT
>JADGAB010000368.1 GCA_015232245.1 Magnetococcales bacterium
AAGCGGCGCCTTTTCAGCCGTGCGTCCCGCATTGCCGCCGGGTCTGAAATTCAACATCCCGAAATGGGCGCGGTTTAACGTCCCAATGGCCTCATTGGACCCCACCCAAGGGACAATCCCCCTGGGCTCCTGCCAATAAAACAACGCATCCCGAAATGGTTGCGGTTCAACTCACCACCGATCCCATCTGGAAGATGGGCATGTACATGGCAACCACCAGACCGCCGATCAACACCCCGAGAATCACCAGAATCAATGGCTCCAGCAGGGCCGTGAGACTGTCCACGGCGCGATCCACCTCGGCTTCGTAAAAATCGGCCACCTTTTCGAGCATCACCTCCAGATTGCCGGTGGACTCCCCGATGCCGATCATCTGAGTCACCATGGGAGGAAAAATTCCGGAAGCCGCCAAAGGCTCGGTCAGGGTGCGCCCTTCGGAAATGGAGGCGCGGGAGTTCAATACCGCCTCCTCCACCACCTTGTTGCCCGCGGTTCTGGCCACATTCTCCAGACTGTCGAGAATCGGCGTGCCGGCGGCGATCATGGTGCCGAAAGTGCGGGCGAAACGGGCCACGGAAGCCTTGCGCAGGATCATGCCGAACACCGGCAGCCGCAAGGCCAGCTTGTCCATGCGATAATGGAACTTCTTGTTGTTTTTGTAGAGATTGGAAAACGACCATACCGCCCCGGCGAGCACTGCCAGTATCAACCACCAGGTGGCCTGAACCCATTCGGAAATGTTGATCACAATACGGGTGGGCAAAGGCAGCTTGGCGCCGAAACTCTGAAACAGATCGGCAAAGGTGGGCACCACAAAGATCATCAACACTCCGGTGATGACAAAAGCGATCACCAGCACCGCGATGGGATAGGTCATGGCGGATTTGACCTTGGCTTTCAAGGCGGCGGATTTCTCCTTGTAGACCGCCAGACGGTTGAGCACCGCCTCCAGAATGCCCGACTGCTCCCCGGCCTGCACCAGATTGATGAACAACTCGTCGAACATGGCAGGCTCCTTGACCATGGCGTCGGTCAGGGTGGTGCCCGCCTCGATATCGGCCTTGACCCGCAAAGTCACCTCCTGCAGGGTCAGATTTTCCGCTCCCTTGGCCGCCAGATCGAAACAGGAGACCAAAGGCAGACCGGCGCCGACCATGGTGGCCAACTGCCGGGTGAAAACCACGATCTCCATTTCGGTGATTTTGCCCCGCTTCATGGAACGGGCGGATTTTTTCCGCACCGTGGGATTTTTCAATCCCTGCCGCCGCAACTGGGCCATGACCGCGCCAATATTGCTCCCTTCCAGCTCTCCCTTGCGCTTCTCGCCGCTTTTGGAGAGGGCTTCCCACTCAAAGGTGTCCATGGGCCGATCTCCTGCCTGGGAACCTGGCAAAGGCGTTTTTCAGCCGTGGCAGGGTCTTGCGGGCCTCCGGACCCACCAGCACCACGGCGAGATTTTCCGGGTGCAACAGCCGGGCGGCAAAGGCCGGCAGTTGGGCCGGATCCAGGGCGGCGGCCTGTTGCCAGGAGTGCTCCAGGGTTTCGGCGGCCTCGAACAGTCGATCCCCCACATACCTTTCGATCAACTCCGCGGGCCGGTCGAGCGTGACCAGCAGCGAAGCCCGCCAACGCACCAGCAGTCGTTGCCACTCCTCGGCCCCGGGAGGGGCGAGCACCAAAGAGTCCAACTGCTCCCACAACACCTGAAACCCCTCGTCCAGATGATCCGGAGACAAGGTGGCGCCCACCTCCAGAAATCCCGCGTCCGAGTGGGTGGTGAAGGCGGACCAGACATCGTAGGCCAGCCCCCGATACTCCCGCACCACCGCCTGCAGCCGGGAAGAGAAGCCGTCATCCAGCAGACGGCGCAAGGCCGCGATGGGATGGTATCCCTCATCCCGGAAACCTCCGGTACGGAAAAACAGTGACAACGTGAACTGGGAACTCTGATCGTCCACCGCCACCCAATGGGGACCGGTCGGCTGGTTGTCCGGTGGCCGGGGAACATTGCCTCCACTGCCGCCGGGCAGGCGTCCCAGGGTTCTGTCGGCCAGCTCCAGAGCGGCGCGGGTGTCGATGGGGCCGCAAAAGGTCAGGGCCATGTTGCCCCCCTGATAGTGACGTTTCAGGTACTCCCGCAGCGCCGGCACCTGGATCCGCCCCACCGTCTCCCGACTCCCCAGCACCGATCGGGCCAGAGGATGACCCGGCCACAACGCCATGCCCCCCAATACCGATGGAACCGCCAACTCCCCCTGATCGTTTTCGTCCTCCCGCATCTCTTCCAGGATCACCCGGCGCTCGGTTTCGATGTCCGCCAAAGCCGGTTGGGTGAACATGTCGCAAAAGGCGGTGAAACCCTCGGCCAGCCATTCGGGAGGCAGGGTGATCCAGTAGGCGTTGGTCTCCTGACCCGTGGCCGCGTTCATGTCCGCGGCCATGGACTCCAGATGGGCGTGAAAACGGGTCGGATCCGAAATCTCCCGGGTTCCCTTGAACAGCATGTGTTCCAGAAAATGGGCGATTCCCGCCTGCTGGGGCTCCTCGAAGCGGCTGCCGGCCCGGACCATCAGGGTGGCTCCCACCTCGTGCAGCCAGGGCATGGGAAAAACCCCCACGATCAGACCGTTGTCCAGACGGTGAATCGTATGCTCGGGATCCGGGATGGCTTGGGGGGGATGGTTGAGTGGCATGATGATGATGGTCCAGTCGTGTGATGACGCGTTATTTTATTAAACCGCACCCATTTCGGGATGCGTCGTTTTACCGATAGGGGTCCAGGGGGATTATCCCTGGGGTGGGGTCCAGGAATGAGGCCCTTGGGACTTTAAACCGCGCCCATTTCGGGATGTTGACTTTTGGAAAGCTTTTCCATCCCCCAAAGGAGCCGCTTCGCGGCCTGCTG
>JADGAB010000369.1 GCA_015232245.1 Magnetococcales bacterium
CCGCAACTGCCTGCCAACGGCATGGGCCAATCGTTCCAACGATTCCAGAGTAATGGCGGTATTCTGTGGATCCAGCAATCCGCCCCTTTTGACCTCGGTGCGAATACGCGCCATAAGCAGCCTGGTGGACAAATCTCCAGATGGCGCGATTGGAATATCCACAGACACTGTTGCAGTTGGAGGTGCTGGAGGTGCTGGAGGTGCTGGAGGTGCTGATTTTCTCCTCAGTGCCCTTGCCGGGTCTCTGATCGATTCCAGACCTTTTTTCGCCTGCGCATCATCGATTTTCTTGTCTACCAGTTGGATGACGCCTTTTTTGATCAGCTCACTGACGTACTGGCGAGAAACGCCCTGCTGTCGCGCCCATTCTGCCTGACTGATCAGCATAGCCCCACCTGTGATGAGAGCAGCACGACAGCACCGTCATGCCTCTTGTACGATGCCTCTCTCGGCGGACATACGCGCAAAGGTCTTATCTCTGGACCCCTCCAGAAAGACCATTTTGCCAGAGGCTTGAATGAACCGCCGCACCGCCACATCGCAGTAGGTCGGAGAGATTTCCATGGCAAACACCCGCCGTCCGGTCTGCTCCCCGGCCATGATCTGGCTTCCGCTCCCGGAGAACGGTTCATAGCAGAGTCCTCCCAATGGCACATGCTGGCACATCGGGATGCCAAAGCAGCCCAAAGGTTTAGGTGTGGGATGCTCCGGGCGATCTTCCCCGGCCAGGGATTTCAGATCCCAGACCGTCGTGAAATGCTCGGCATCTTCGATCCTGGCGGGCCGATTGCCCCGGATCCAACCGTAAAAACAGGGTTCGTGCTTCCACAGGTAATGGGTCCGGGTCAGGACCGAGGCATTTTTGTTCCAAATGATCTGCTGGTGGACGAATGCGCCCAGTTTCTCCCAGACCGCCTCCACCATGGCCTGACGCTTGGAAGCGTGCCAGCAATACCACGCGGCGTGGGAATCGATGGCATGATCGATGGCCGCCCTGATAAATCCCTCGTAGAGTTCAGGCCCCTGGCTGGAGTCGTCCCAGGTGAGGCCATAGGTGTCCGACCAATCCTTGTTGCCAGCAAGGGGAGGAATCTCTTTTCCCAATTGCGTGGCTTTCTTTTTGTCCCGTCTGTTCGACGGATGATTGGTACCGTCGTAGTCCACCAAGTAGGGTGGGTCGGTTGCAAAAAGGATGGCCCGTTCGCCCTTCATGAGCCGGATCACGTCATCCGGGTTGGTGCTGTCGCCGCAGAGCAGGCGATGATCGCCCAGGCACCAGAGATCGCCCAGACGGGTAACCGGGGTGGTGGGTGGTTCAGGAATGGACTCTTCTTTTCCGGCACCACATTCACCATCCGCTTTCTCTGTCGCGATTGCTGGTTCCAAAAGGCGATCAATCTCAGAAAGATCAAAACCGCTCATCTCCAGATCGAAATCCAGGGCCCTCAATTCCTCCAATTCGATTTTGAGCAACCCTTCGTCCCAATCTGCCCAGTTGGCGGATTGGTTGGCCAGGACGCGAAAAGCCTTGATCTGGGCGTCAGTCAGATCATCGGCCAAAACCACCGGTACCGTTTCCAGATTCAACCGCCGGGCGGCCTTCAAGCGCAGGTGGCCGTCCACCACCAGACCGTCACTCTTGGCAACGATGGGAATGCGGAAACCGAATTCCTTGATGGCCCCCACCATACGGTCCACCACTTCGTCATTGCGTCTGGGATTTCTGGCATAGGGAATCAACCGGTCCAACGGCCAGTTTTCGATCTGCAAGCTCATTAGTCACCCCAGGGAAAGACGGAAAAGCTTTGTCAAGTAAGTTGTCAAGTGAATCGTCAAGTCAGTAAATAATTTTTTCATTACATATCAATTTATTATGATTACCTCAACTTCACTAAGGGTCGATTTGTCAAGTTAGCAAACGCGCCTTTGGCTAGCCAAATCCCGGGGTCGCGCGGTACCCGCACGGCTGCTGCCCGGGAAGGACCCGAAGAATGATCATACCCCCTTCTCCTTGCCCAGCCTGGACAGGCAGGCCATGCAGGTTGCAGAGTCCTTTGCGCGCGGACACAGGGAGCTGTACCGACGCAGCGTGAAGATCAGCATCAGGGCCGCGACTCCAAACAGACCAGAGGCGATGCGCAGGGGAAGAATGCTCACGTTGGGCAATTGCTGCAAAAAGACCGTCGCCGTGTAAAAAGCCGTGAGCATCACTGTTGGCATGCATCGCTTGGCGGGTGTCATCACCATGATCCATACCAGATAGCCCACCACCAGCAGGCTCACCCCGTCCAGAACCATCACCAGGCGCGTCAGTCCACCAACCGAAATTTCCCCGACGAGAATGCCCATGGCCGTGAAGATCACCACCGCCGTTGGCCAGTCCATGAGATGCCACCACTTGACAAAACCATACAGACGCGATGACGAAATCATTTCTGCCTCTTCTTGGTCTGCTGTTCCTGAATGCCAAATGTCATTTGCAATTCCAGTTTATCCATATTCCTGTGCAGCGTGTTGATTTGATTCACCGCTTCGGCAAGTTTGGCTGTGTTGTCCCGGATCGCACTTTCCATATTGACGTGAATGGTGTTGTCGGACTCTGCATGTCCTTGAAGTCCGGATACCAACGACTTGACATCCGCTGCACTTTTTTCCAGCACCTCGATACGCCGCATCAGGTCATTGACCATTGAGTGGATCTTGATGCTCTCCTTCTGGACCTGTGACGCGATTGCAGACACGTCGGCGACATCCTTGACCACCGGTCCGACCACAAGGGAAACGTACAGACCAAGACCAGACGCGGCTACGGGAACCAGATATTTCAACCAGTTCAACAACGTGTCGCTATCCGACTGTCTGCGTTTGGGTACGCAACCATCCGGGTGTTGTGCATCGCTCATCT
>JADGAB010000036.1 GCA_015232245.1 Magnetococcales bacterium
AAGCGGCGCCTTTTCAGCCGTGCGTCCCGCATTGCCGCCGGGTCTGAAATTCAACATCCCAAAATGGTTGCGGTTTAGTTTAAGTTCCAACCTAAGGTTGCATTTCAGGTTACAGGAAAACCGGATAAAAGGGAACCGGTGGCCTGATCGGAAATTCTGATTCTGTCATCGGAAAGATGGTGCGCAGACCTTGCCATGGGAGAGATTGTATGGCATATTCATGATTCAGTTGATATTCAGTTTACGTCTCTTCCCGGTGCTTTGCAAGCTTGAACGGTCCTCATTGAACATGAACCACCCCCCCAGGGACTCCTCTGCATCTTCGCGGCGACGGCATGATCGGGTCGAGGTGCGCTATCAGGCCATTCTGGAACTCGCCAACGGCAGACGGATCTCCGGGGCGACAAAAAATGTCAGCCTGGCCGGATTGTACTTTGTGCCTGCCGGAACGCTGGAAGACCTGGAAATCGGTCATCTGGTCAAACTTCGTCTCACCAGCTTGAACGACCAGGTGGAGTACTCCTGCCGGGTGGTCCACAGGGATGACCGGGGGGCCGGACTGGCCCTTGACGCCATGGGCAGCACCGGCTTCGGGGCCGCCTTGACCCTCACCCTGATGCAGGAGATCCAGATCAAGATCGGTGTGGAGGTGGACCCCCCGGATTCGGTGCGGGTGCGCCGGCTCGACAATATCGGCTCTGGCGGCGGATACACGCCGCAGCCGGGTCGGCTGCTCAAGGTCAGCGCCAACAATCTGGAGTTCGGTTATCCGGCGACGCCAGGGTGGGAGTGCAAGATGGGGGATGCTCTCAAACTGGAGCTTCAACCCATGCGTCAGGAGTCTTTCCCCGTGGAAGGGCGGGTACGCGCGGTCCTCTCCGGGGATCCCCGCAGCCGGGAGAAGAACAATGAACGGGTCGCCGTGGTTCTGCTGTTGGCCCAGTCCGACAAAAGTGCCCGGAATTTGCGCAATCTGTTGCAAAGCCTGCATGCCCGGCGGCTGCAGCAGATGGTGACCACCCGTTCCACCGCCCTGGCCCTGCAGTCCGGTCCGGATCTTCCGGCCCGCACCCGTCCGGAGACGCGGCGGGATCTGGAGCGGTTCTACGGATTCAGGCGGAACTCCCCCTGACCGGTCGGGTCAGGGGACAGGCTCCTGCCGACGGCGTTTTCTGGTCTCGGTGCCCTGTTCGTGATACAGGGCGACACTGGGCAGAATGATCACCACTTCGGTCTGCCGCTCCGGTTCCTGATGGGAAAAGATGCTGATCTGGCCCCGATGGTCCTTGATGATCCCTTCCACAATCGACAATCCCAGTCCGGTCCCCTTGGTCTTGCCCTTGGTGGTGTAGAAGGGGTCGAAAATCTTGCCGAGCACCGATTCCGGAATCCCGGGTCCGTTGTCCCGCACCCAGATCCAGACATGCCGTTCCACCATCTTGCCTTCGACGGTGATGCGCTTTTCGACAAGATCCCGCATGTCGTTCATGGCGTCCAGGGCGTTGTTGAAAAGATTGACGAAAACCTGGGCGATCTGCTGACGGTCGCAATAGATGGTGATCTCACGGGGGATTGATACCCGCAGCACGGCCTCCTCTTTGCGCAGACGGTGGTTCAACAGATTTTCCGCGTCCCGGATCGGATCCTCCAGCCGACACTCCACCCGGTCGTTCTCCATGCCTCCTTTGGAATAGGTTTTCAGGCCATCGACGATCTTGGTGATGCGACCACTGCCATCCAGGATGCCATCCAGGGTCTTGGTGATCTCGGGGTGGAAACGGACCACCCGCCCGGTGGGGTCGGCGGCGGCGTGGGCCAGCAGAATGGGACCGGCCAGGTGCCAGTATTGCTGCAGAAACTGGACATTGGCGGTGATGAAGGCGTTGGGATTGTTGATTTCATGGGCCATGCCCGCGGAAAAGGTGCCCAACGTGGCCAAACGCTCCGCGTGAATCAACTGGCGGGTGCGGGCCTGGACCATCTCTTCGAGTTTCTCGGCGTGCTGGTCGAGGCGGATGGAGTACTGGATCAGCTCCTGTTCCAGATGGTGCCGTTGGGTGACATCGTGGGATGCTCCCAGAACCCCGATGACGCGGCCATCCTGAGCCGTCATCGGCACCTTGTTGATCTCCAGCCAGCGCTCTTCCCCGTTGGGAAAGGTGATCATCTCCAGGTGGTTGAGGATGGTTTTTCCTTCGGTGAGCACCTGCCGGTCGAGGCTCTGGAAATTCTCCGCATGGGCGCCCCAGATCAGATCCCGGTCGGAAAGATGGACGATCCGGGAGGGGGCGTCCAGTCCGGCCAGGGCGGCGAAGCGGGCGTTGCAGTCGATGTAGCGGCACTCCGGATCCTTCCAGAAGACATGCACCGGAATGGTGTCCAGCACCTGACGGAGCATGGCCCGGGAGTCATCCGCCTGATTCCTGGTCTGGATGAGGGAGCGCTCACGCAGGGAGAGTTCATCCTGCATCCGGTTGAGGGTTTTGGCCAGCAGATCCAGTTCGTGGATTTTCCAGGAGGCGGGGATGGGGTGGTTGAGATCCCCGTGGGCCAGAGGGGCGATCTTCAGGATCATTCTCCGAAAGGGTCGGGTGATGCGACTGCCGGCCCAGATCAGGGCGAGAATCAGCAGCACCATCTGTCCGAACTCCATCCAGAGATTCTTGATCATGCGGCGCCACGCTTCGTTCCGGTATTCGGCCAAAGGAAGCAGGAAGTCGCTGTGGAGATAGAGAAACACCTCTTCTTTGTCTTTCGGCGCATTGCGTCGCAGATCCCGGCCAAGCGGCACCACGGTTTTGTGGTGATCGTCATCCAGCAGGGAGTAGGGGGCGGACGGGTCGGTGTAGTCCTTGAAAAAGGGTTCGTCGTGAATCTCTCCGGCCCCCGGGTTTTCCGGGTGATCGTGATGTTCGTGATCGGAGGCCAGGACCAGAATCTCCCATTTGGGGGAGAAGAGTATGAAGTGACTCGGCTTGCGGTCGTATTTTTCCGCATTGTCCATCAGGGTGTGAAAAATGTGCTGCAGTTCCTTGAGTTCCTGTTGGGCGTATTCGTGGAAACCGGCGGCCAGATGATTTTGATAATTGACGAAAAGCGGATCCCTGGCCAGAACCTGCAACTCCTGGATATCGGTCTGCATCGCCTTGTGGGCAATGAAGTCAACCTCTTCGTTGAAGTTGCGCCAGTTGTCAAAGGCGCTCCAGACCCCGACCAGCAGCACCACCGGCAGCAGAAACAGCAGAAAGCGCCGGGCGAGTGTCATGGTTTGCCTTGCAGGAGGGCAGAGGGGTGGAAACCATCCTTCCAGGTGGCGAAAATGGACTGGATCCGTTTCAGGTGGTCCTCCTGGGTGGCCCAGTCGTTGCCCATGTCATCCCCGACCAGCTGGTCCCCGAGGCGGTTGAACTCCAGCAGATTGGTCAGCCAGCGGGTGTGGCGGTAGTGCTGTCGGGAGGTGCTGGCGGAGAGGATGATCTTGTGGGCGGAGTCGTGGATCACCTCGGCGGCGTCCCGGGTCCGTTTGCGGTCGTGGGTGGCGATCCCCTGTTGCAGTTCGTGAATCTTTCTGTCGATGTGACTGAGCAGCCAGACCGGCGCCGCGGATTGGATCTCCCCCAGGTGATTGATGAGAATGGAGATCAGATAAATCGCCTCCCGGCTGTCCTGTTTCCAGCAGGCGGTCTGCAACTCCTGGCCGTGATGGACGAGATTGCTGGCATAGTACTCCCAGGTGGAGTTGTTTTCGTGTTGGCCGATCTTCAGCAGTTCATTGCCCATCTGCATGAGGGCCGTGGCGGATTTGTCGGCCTCGAACCACTCCCGTCTGGTCAGGGAGACGATGAAGTCATCCAGATGCTTTTCAAAACGGTCAAAGGCGTCGTCGAGTTTGTTGTTGTCGAGGCAGAACCCTTCCGCAGGCAACGACAGCGCCAGCAGCAGGCCGAGCAGCCACGGCAGGAGGAGGTTTGGTCGGTTCATGGAGTCGATTCCGGGCGGGCGGTGAGGGGGAAGCAAGGTTCAGAATTTCCCGGAGCCATGGGAGGCGTCCCCCCGGTAGAGCCGGTCGAGGGCCAGAAAGAGCCGTTGCCGGTCCACATGGAAGAATTCGACCAACTCGTGGAGCGCCTGCATGCGGGTCTGGATGAACGTCTGGGTTTCCGGGTCGGAGATCCCCTGCGGGGTGGCGGTCCGGGCTTCGGAGAGCTCCCGGGCCAGGTGGAACAACCGGTCCATTTTGGCCTGCAGGGCGGCGAAAAGCTCCTCCACCTCCTGGAAACTCGGGTTTCCGGCAAACAGGATGCGCCCCTCGCCGTTCACCCAGGCGCCGAAGGCCTGCAGCCGTTCGGACAGGGCCTTGTGGGACTCCTCCAGGGCCTCGTTGAACTCCACATGCACCATCTCCTCTTCCATCAGGCGGATCCAGCCCAGCAACAGCTCTTTCAAATGCTTGATGTGGAACATCCCTTCCGTGGGAATGGTCAGGGATTGACGCACCTTTTCCAGGGCCGCGGCGGAACTGAGAGTGATGTCGGTGACGTGTCCAAAGGCGGTGGTGGCCCCGGTGGTGGCCCGGGCCAGAATGTACACCCCCATGGCCAGCTCCACCACCTTGCGTGCCCCCTCTTCACTTTCCAGCGCCGAGTGCAGGGTGCGATCGGCCAGTTCCCGGGTCTCCTCGGCCTGTTCCGCCGCCACCTGGGCGGCCCGCACCCCCTCTTCGGAGGAGTTGACGATCCGGGCCGAGGCCACCCGGGACAGCTCCGCGGCCCGGGCCACCTCTTCGGCGGCGAAGCCCAGCTCTCCGGCGCTGGTGACCACCACCTCGGTGGCTCCGGAAACCTGGTCGATGGCGGCGAGAATGCGTTGAATCGAGGCGTTCTGCACCTCCACCGCCTCGGCGATCTCCCCGTTGGCCTGATTGATCTGCTCCACGATGGTGGTCACCGCCTGAATGGCGTGGCCCACCTCGTTGGTGTTGAGCTGGATGCCGGCGATCTTGTCGTAGATCATGCTGGTGGCCTGGGCGGTCTGCCGGGCCAGTTCCTTGACCTCGTTGGCCACCACCGCGAACCCTTTGCCCGCCTCGCCGGCGCCGGCGGCCTCGATGGCGGCGTTCAAGGCGAGCATGTTGGTCTGTTCGGCGATGCCCTGGATGATCTGCACACTGGTGCCGATCTCCCGGGCGGCTTCGGCCAGACCCTCCATGACCGTGCGGGCCTGTTCGGAGTGCTGACTGGCCTGGCGGGACTCTTCCGTGGCCTGGAGGCACAAGGTCTGGATGGCCCCCAGGGAGTCCACCATCTCCCGGGTTTCGGCGTGGACATGATCCACCGCCTCGTCCACTCCGCGCAGATGAGCGTTGACATGCTCGATGTTGGCGGTCATCTGGGTGGCGGCGCTGGCCACGGTGGTGGCGTTGGAGGAGCCCTCCTCCGCCTCTCCCATGATCAGGCGGATGTTGGCCGACAGTGCCCCGGAGGCGGTGGAGATGCTGGCCATCCGTTCGTTGACGCTCTCCATCAGGGCCTTGATGCCGGCCACGTTGTCGGCCAGTCGCTGGTTGGCCTCGCCCATTTCGCTGGCCTTGCCGGTGATCTGACCCGCGCCGTGCTGGACATCCGAGCGGATGGCGTTGAGACCGTGGGCGCAGGCGGCCACGGTTTCGGACTGCAGGGCCAGATCCCGGGCGATGGTGATCAGGTTGCCGGCCATCTCGTCCACGGAACGGCCCAGCTCCCGGGGCTCCCCGGAGGGGAGGGTGCTCAGGTCGATCTGCCGGGTCAGATCCCCGGTGGCCATGTTCCGCACCTCCCGGGTCAGCCGGGTCAATGGCCGGGAGATCCGCCGGGCGGTCAGGACGATCATCACAATGGCGAATCCCATGGCCACCAGCACGATCACCAGGGTGGCACGGGTCATGGAGGTGAGGGATTCATCGCTCAGTTGCAACAGGGCGTCGTGGGATTCGATGCGGGCAATGCTCCAGCCGAACACCGGCAGGGGTTGATAGACCATGTAGTGCAACCCCCCATGATCCTCGAACTGTCCTTCTCCCGATTCGCCCCG
Organism: Magnetococcales bacterium; assembly: GCA_015232245.1. Taxonomy (GTDB): domain Bacteria; phylum Pseudomonadota; class Magnetococcia; order Magnetococcales; family Magnetaquicoccaceae; genus Magnetaquiglobus. Next base: position 6,070 of record JADGAB010000036.1, read on the forward strand.
TTTCATTTTGTCGATCAGGGCGGAAAATGCACCGTTTTCCGAAATGGTGGTGAAGCCGGGCAGATAGTCGGCCAGTTTGTGTTCGCTTTCAATGTCCACACCGGCGTGGAGATTGATGTCGAAAGGCCGGTGACTGTCGGCGATGATCATGCCCGTGGGATCGAGGATGAAGGTCCGTTTGGAACCCAGCCCCTTGAGCGCCTGCCCCTCTTTGGCCACGGCATGATTCTGGATCGTCTCCTGAAACAGGGAGATGGGAATCTCGAAGTGGTACAGCGCCGGTTTGGCGCCATCCGCCAGCACGATGGGGGAGGTGTAGGCGAAGACCCACTGCTTGGCATCGTGGGACATGTAGGGATATTCGATGTGGACTTCGTTCTTGTTGAGCTTGAAGGTCGGAGCGAAGAATCCCGAACTGCCCTCTTCGCTGGAGAAATCGTCATCATCGGCCACGGCGCCCAGGGTCAGCCGGGTATGTTCCTGACCGCTGGTGTCGATGACGCAGGTCTCGACAATCGGATACATGTGCTGGAGTTTCTGGATCCAGGTGTCGATCTTGTTTTTCAGGTCGCGCTGGTTCGAAGAGAATTGAATGATCTTTTTGCCCTCTTTTTCTTCATACCGGTTGCTCTCCCGGCTTTCGGGCAGTGTGAAGTACTCTTCGAAGCCGGGATATTGCATGGACATCAGCAGCATGTCCTTGGCCTTTTCGTGCAGCACCATGGCGTGATAACTGGTTTCCACCAGATCGTTCTTCATCCCCTTGATGGCGGATTCGATCACCGCGATTTTTGTCAGATGAAACGAAAAAAGCGAGCTGACTCCAAGAACCAGCAGCAGGATTCCTGAAAAGATGGCAATCAGACGATTCTGAATGTTCATTCACTGCTCCGCTATTTTTTTCAGACAAAACCATGTCACGCAAATCGTGGCCTTCCTTATATCGAATTCCGCTTATGCGCGCCAGTGATATACTAAAATGGAGGAAATCCGGCATCGGGTCAGGGGTTGCAAAGTCCGGGCAATTGAATGAAGATGGGATCCGGAGTGGCGTCTCTCTTGTTGTGCTCCGCCTTGTCCGCTTCCATTCGCTTTGTCTCTATTATGTATTCTGGATCGGGAGTTGTCATTGAACGTCATGAATTCCTGGACGCCGCTTCTGATGACCGTCGCGCCACGGCATTTCCAGCGGAAACTGCTGTTCATCATGCATGATCAGACCGTGTTTCTGCTGCCCTGGGATCGCAATCATCTGGAAAAAAGGATCGTCTTTCCGAACACTCCCCAGGGGGTGGAGGCGTGCGCCCGTTATCTGACGGAGCACGAACTCCCCGGACCGGTCCACGTGCTGGCGGACATCCTGGAAGAGGAGCTCAACCGGGAGTTGCTGCCCGGGCTTTACGGCTTTGACCGGCGCAACATGATTCTGCGCCGGCAGGAGCGGCTGTTCCGTCTGACCCCCTTCTGTCACGCCGAATCCCAGGGGAGAACCCGGGAGGGCCTGGAACGGGTGCTGTTTTGCGGCCTGACCGAGCCGGGACGCATCCAGCCCTGGCTGGAGATGCTGGTGAAGCAGCGCCGGGTCATCGCCGGTCTCTGGTCCGTGCCCCTGTTGAGCCGGGGATTGCTGCACCAGGTGACGCCGGTTCGGGTGGATCACGCGCTGCTGGTCTCCTTCAATGCCGATGGCCAGCGCCAGACCAGCTTCCATGAGGGCCGGACGGTGTTGAGCCGCATGATCTCCGGCATTCCCGACTCCCCGGACCACGCGGCCCAGTCGGTGATCCAGGAGATCGACCGCACCCGGATGTATCTTTCCAGTCTGCGTCTGGTCCCCCGGGATGCCCCGGTGCATGCGTTCATTCTCTGTCCGGATGCCCTGGTGGCCAGCATGCGGGAGCGGCTGGCGGCCAGCAGGGATCCCATGGTGACCTGTCATCTGCTGGAGATCGGCAAGGCGGCACGTCAGCTCGGCGCCTCCGGGCAGTCGGGGGAAGAGGATACGGATCTGCTGTTTGGCCACTATCTGCTCACCACCACCCGGCGGCATGCCCGTTATCCCCTGCCCGAGGCCCTCTCCTGGCGCGCCCGGGTGAAGGGGGCGCTCTCTCCCTGGCTGGATCGGATCGGGGCGCGTCCGGTCCCCCTGACCGAAGAGACCGGCCCGGCCCCGGCGCAACGGATCGGCGATCTGCTGGTGGCTCGGGGGGCGATCAGCGCCGATCAGTTGGCCATCGCCCTGGCGGAACAGAGTCGGGAGCGGCAGCCCCTGGGCAAGACCCTGGTGGCCCTGGGTTTCCTGACCGAACGGCAGATGCGGGATCTCCTCGGCGGCATTCTGCAGCAGGAGAGCATCGACCTGAGCCGGGAGACCCTGGATCCGGAGGCGGCCCGGCTGGTGCCCAAGGCGTTTGCCAGACGGCACGGGGTGCTGCCGGTGGCGTGGCATCCGGAACAGAAAAACCTGGTGGTGGCCATGGCCAACACCCTGGACATGTCCACCCTCGACCGGCTCATGGCCCGTCTGCCCCCGGGGACCACCGTGGATTCCAGGCTGGCCACGGAGACCGAAGTCACCGATGCTCTGGATCGGGTCTACGGTTTCGAACTCTCCGTGGATGGCATCCTCCACGAACTCGAAAGCGGCGAGGTGGACCTGGAGAGCCTCTCCACCCGCTCCGGGGAGTTCAGTCATCCGGTGGTCCGTCTGGTGACCGCCCTTTTGACCGACGCCATCAAGCATGACGCCTCGGACATCCATTTCGGTCCCATGGCGGGTTTCATCCAGATCCGCTACCGCATCGACGGGGTGTTGCGTCAGGTCCGTTCCCTGCATCAGAAGTTCCAGGCCGCCCTCACCGTGCGTCTCAAGGTGATGAGCGGCATGGACATCGCCGAAACCCGGCTGCCCCAGGATGGACACTTCTCCATGGCCCTGGCGGGCCGGACCATCGACTTTCGCGCCTCCACCCAGCCCACCATCCATGGCGAGAACATCGTGCTGCGGATTCTCGACCGGGCCCGGCGCATCATGGATCTGGACTCTCTGGGGCTGTCCGACCACAATCGGACCTGCATCGACTTCATGATGGGACAGCCCGAAGGGATCATCCTGGTGACCGGTCCCACCGGGAGCGGCAAGACCACCACCCTCTATTCGGTCATCTCGGTCCTCAACGCCACGGAACGCAACATCATGACCCAGGAGGATCCGGTGGAGTATCCCATGCCGTCGATCCTGCAGACCTCGGTCAACGAGGCGATCCGGCTGGATTTCGCCTCCGGGATCCGCTCCATTCTGCGTCAGGATCCGGACATCATCCTGGTGGGGGAGATCCGGGACATGGAGACCGCCCAGATGGCCCTGCGGGCCGCCATGACCGGTCATCAGGTCTACAGCACCCTGCACACCAACTCCGCCCTCGGGGCGATTCCCCGGCTTCTGAACATGGGGCTCGAACCCCACACCCTGGCGGGCAACATCATCGGCGTGCTGGCGCAACGGCTGGTGCGGCGCCTTTGTTCCCGCTGCAAGCGGCCCCATCCCTTTGACGAACACCACCGTCAGGTCCTGCGTCTGGCTCCCGGGGAGTTCCCGGAGGTGACCACGCTCCATGCCGCCGCGGGGTGTCCGGCCTGCAGCGATACCGGCTTCAAGGGGCGGTTGTGCGTCATGGAGTGTCTGATCACCGACGATGTGCTCCATGATCTGATCTCCCGGCGCGCCCATCCGGCGGAGTTCCGCCAGGCCGCTTTCGACAAGGGATTCCGCACCATGTGGGACGACGGGGTGCGCCATGTGTTGAGCGGCGAAACCAGTATCGACGAAGTGACCCGGATTCTGGGCCGGGCCGTGATCCATTAAGATCCAGCCATAGACGGGTTGCCAATGCCGAAATATCAGTACAAGGCCACGGACAGCAAGGGAAAGATCCAGAAAGGGAGCATGGACGCGGCCAATCTGGACGATCTGGAGCTGCGCCTGGACCGTCTGGGGTTGATGCTGATCAGCCAGAAGCCTTTGTCCGCGGGCGGTCAGGGACCGGCCTTGTTCCGGGGAAAGGTGGTCTCCCGGCAGGATGTGATCCTGTTCTGCTTCCACATGGAGCAGTTGACCAATGCCGGAGTGCCGATTCTCAAAGGGCTCGCGGATTTTCGCGACGGGGTGGAGAATCCCCGGTTGCGCAACGTGGCGGTCTCGCTGGTGGAGGACGTGGAGAGCGGCAAAACTCTTTCCGACGCTTTGGGTAATCACCCGCGCATCTTTGATCCCATCTTCGTGCAACTGATTCTCATGGGGGAGCGCACCGGGCGTCTGGCGGAGATCTTCCGGGATCTGGCCCAGTCTCTCAAGTGGGAGGACGAGATCATCGCCCAGGCCAAAAAGGTGATGATCTACCCCTCCATCGTCGGTCTGACCGTCACGGCCCTGGTCTTTTTCATGATGATCTTCCTGGTGCCGCAACTGATGGCCTTCATCACCGAAATGGGGGAGAAGGTCCCCATGCACACCCGGGCGCTGGTGGCCACTTCGGATTTCATCGTGGAGTTCTGGCCGATTCTGGTGAGCCTGCCGGTGGCCGGGGTGATCCTGACCCGGTTTCTGTGTCGCATCAGCAAAACCGCCCGGCGCAAGGTGGATGCCCTGAAACTGAAAATCTGGATCATCGGTCCATTGATGCGCAAGATCATTCTGGTCCGTTTTTCCAACGCCTTCGCGTTGATGTACAAATCCGGCATCACGGTGCTGGAGGCCTTGCGCATCTGCGAAGGATTGACCACCAATCTGGTGATCCAGGAGGCCCTCCATCAGGCCCGGGAGCTGGTCTCCGAAGGCCGGGAGATCAGCGGCAGCTTTGCCCAGGTCAAGCTGTTCCCGCCGCTGGTGCTGAGCATGCTGCAGGTGGGGGAGTCCACCGGCGGGCTGGATGTCTCGATGAAAAACGTCAGCTACTTCTATGACCGGGAGGTCAAGGAGACCATCGGCAAACTGGAAACCCTCATCGAACCGGTGCTGACCATGGTGCTGGGCGGCATGATGGGCTGGGTGATCCTGTCGGTGCTGGGTCCGATCTATGATCTGATCGCCAAATTGTGACCCTCCATGCCGCAACGACTCTTCCTGTGCGTCACCAATCACCATCTGGTGGTCTACCCGTGGGAGCACAACGCCTTTGGCGCACCCACCATCCTGGAACAGGAACGGGACGTGGGGCGATTCCAGGAGTTGCTCGAAGGGTACCCGGGCTCGTTTTCGGTCCATGTGCTCATCGATCTTACCGAAGAGGAACTGAAACTCGAACGGATTCCCCGTCTCAATCCCCTGGTGCGCACCCGGATGCTGGAGAACCGTTCCACCCGGCTGCTGCGCCACTCTCCGTTCCGCCATGTCATTTACCTGGGACGGGATCCCGCGGAGCCGGGCCAGGATTGCGCCCTCTTCTCCGGGCTGGTGGATCCGGACACCCTGCTGGTACCCTGGCTGGAGGTGCTGCAGAAACGCCGACTGCCCCTGGCCGGGATCTGGTCGATCCCGCTGCTGACCCCCCGGCTGTTTCAGGGAGAGGTGAAACCGGAGCATACGGATGTGCTGCTGCTCAGTTTCAACTCCGGCGGATTGCGGCAGACTTTCCTGCATCAGGGGCAACTGCTGCTCAGTCGTTTGAGCCGTCTGCCGAGCCAGGAAGCGGAGGATCTGGTCCCGTTTCTGCATGGGGAGGTGGTGCGCATGCAGGGGTATCTGGTGAGCCAGCGGCTCTACGCCTGGAATGCGGAACTGCATGTCCATATCCTGTGCAACGCGGCGTTGTTCGGGCTGTTGAACCAGGGCCCGCTGGGAACCGGGAGCTATCATCTCCACCCGCTGCATACCGGACAACTGGCGGCGCGGGTGGGTCTGAAAAGCGATCCCGATGTCGGTCGCATGGATCCCCTGTTCGGACAGGCCCTGCTGCGCTGGTCCATTCCCAATCACTACGCCCGCCCGGAAGACCGGAAGGTGTTTCAGACCTTGCGGCTGGGGCGGATGCTGCGCCGGGTGGCGTTTGGTCTGTTCGGGGCGAGTCTGCTGGTGTGCCTGTTTTTTTTCTGGCAGGGGCGGGCCCAGCGGGATCAGCAACCGGATCTGACCCGTCAGGCCGAGGAGATCCAGCAGGCGACCCGGCGCATTCCGGACAATCGCCCCCCTGTGGAAGGTCGCCGGATCATCTCCGCGGCCAGGTGGGCCGAGCTCCTGGAGTCCCACGCCATGGATCCCCGGCAGACTCTGCATGCCCTGGGACAGATTCTGGCCCGGCATGACCGGTTGATCCTGGAAGGTCTGGAGTGGAGCTCCGGGGAGGGCGCGGGAGGCAGCCAGCCCGGACCGCCCGGCCCCCCGGGAAAACCGGGACAATCCCGCCCGCCGCCGCCTCCCCCTCAGGTCTCTCCTCCGGAGGCGCAGATTCTGCTGATCAACGGTCGGGTGGAGCCGTATGCCACCCTCCAGGAGGCGATGACCCGGGTGGAGATGTTCATTCAGGAGTTGCGCGCCCTGCCGGAGTTCATGGAGGTGCAACCGGTGCAGATGCCCCTGAACGTGACCCAGAACCAGGTGATCCAGGGGGGTGAGGTCCAGGCCCGGAGCAAGGCGGTGTTCATTTTGCGTATCATGCTCTCCAGGCGGAAAGAAGGATGAAAGGCGGTCACATCGAATGGCGGTTGTTGACCCGCACCCTGGTGGTGATCTGTTTGTCGCTGGTGCTGGACGTGGGCATGATCGGCGCCGGGTGGTATTATCTGGATGATGCCGACATCACTCTGGAGAAACTCCGCAAGAGCATCGCCGCCCTGCGTACCCAGCGGCGGGAGCATGAGGAACAGGCCCGGATGCTGGCCCAGGTTCAACCCGGCTTCGAGGAGCTGCGTCTCAAGGGGGTGGTGGGACCGGAGCAGCGTCTGCAGTGGGTGGAGGCGGTCAAGGAGATCGGAGAGTTGTTGAAACTGCCGGTGGGATTGCGTTTCAAGCTCGATCCCTCCAGGCCTTTCACCCCGGCGGTGTCGTTGCCGGTCAGTCAGGATTATCAGCTGGTCGCCAGTCACATGGAACTCCAGCTCGGCATGGTCCACGAGGGGGATCTGATCTCCCTGCTCGATCATCTGCAGGGAAGGAAACCCGGTCTGTTCCATGTGATCGGGTGCAAACTTACGCCTTTGACGGATTTCACCCAGGATGACAAGGGGGTCAAGGCCGGGGTGAATCTGCAGGGGGTGTGCCAGATGGAGTGGTTCAATTTTCGCGAAATGGAGAACAAGGGGCGATGAGAACAGCGCGGCTCCGGGTCGTGGGTCTGGTGGCGGCGGGGGGGTGGCTGCTCGCCGACGCTCCGGCGTTCGCCCTGTCCACCCCTCTGGAGGATCGTCCCGCTCTGGGTCGGCTGTTCACCACCCCCAGGCAGAGGGAGACCCTCAACCGGTTGCGGCGCGTGGAGCCGGTCAAATCCTCCCCGGGGAGTCCGGACGCCCCCATTGTCGGCGTTGCCGGGGAGCCGGGAAAGGAGGTCAAGGTGCCCCGTGGTCCCCGCTATCTCACCGTGGGCGGCGTGGTGCTCAAACCGGACGGGGCCTCGTCGGTGTGGCTCAACAAGAAGAATTTCGTCACCGCCAACGGTCTGGTGGGGGAGAATTACCGGGTGGAACCCACCACGGATCCGGCCAGAGGGATCGGCGTCCGGCTGGTGGATCACCCGGAGCGGTTTGTTTTGCTGCCGGGCCAGACTCTGGATGCCCAGGAGAAGCGGATCCATCCGAGCCACGAAATCCCCGAGCCGGAGCGTTCCGCCGCCACCCGGGGGGGAGAGCCGGAAGAGGAGGCCGATTCCAAAGGGGAGGGCAAACCCAAAGGGGAGGGCAAACCCAAAGAGGATGCCAAACCCAAAGATGAGGCGAAATCCAAAGAGGAGGCCAAATCCAAAGGGGAGTCCGCCGCTCCGTCCACGGGGGGAAAGAGAGCCCGGAAACCGTCACCCAGGGGGGAGAGCGATGGATAACCCTGACGATCGGGGCCAGGAGCGGGGAGCGGCCATCATGGTGATTCTGATGATCATCCTGATGGCCGGGGCCTCCATGGCCATCGAGGCCCTTTTGATCAAAAGCAAGCGCCAGCGGGAGGACCAGAAGGCCGGTTACGCCCTGATGGAGGCCAAACGGGCTTTGATCGCGTTCGCGCGGATCGTCAACGGGGATATCCTGCCCTGTCCGGATCTGACCCCGGCGATCGATTATGTCAACAGCGCCACCCGGGACACCAGCGGAGCGTGTGTGGACGGGAGCCTGTCGGTGGGTTTCCTGCCTTGGCAGACTTTGGAATTGCCTCCCATTTTCGATGGCTCCAACGCCCCGATTTGGTATGCTGTGGTCCCTTCCGCCACTTATGCCGCATGTTCGTTGACGATCAATGGTCAAGGTTCCTTCGCCGCCATTCTGATTGCCCCGGGGGGGCAACTGGCGGGTCAGGACCGTACCTTGACCACCAACATCGCCACCGTGCGGGCCCAGTTCCTGGAGGGAGGCAATCAGACCACCACCGGCAATTTTATTGCCGTGGGGGCGGTTTCGGAGACGGTCAATGACCGTCTGCTGGGGATTACCTGCGCCGAGATGCAAAACGCCAGCAATTGATCCCCCTCCCGCCGGAGAAGGGTATTGAAACATGCCGGGAATCCGGTTTATTCTTGCAATGGATGGACCTGTGCCATCAAACTTGAATTTTACTGACTTTTGCCAGCGATTTTCCGGATATCCGCCATGACCCTGCCCACTTCCGAGCCGAGCACCCGACGCGGCAACCGCGCTTTCGGCTTTACCCTGATCGAGATGGTGATGGTCATCGCCATTCTCAGCGCCGTGCTCGGGGGAGGTCTGGCCACGGTCACTTCCATGCGGGACAAGCAGCAGAAGCAGAAGACCAGTGTCTCTTTGGACAAGATCCAGGAGGCCCTGATCGGCTTTGCGGTGAGCAACGGCACTTTGCCCTGTCCGGATGTGGGGGTGAATGCCACCGATGTCACCCGGTATGGGGCCTTCGACGGCAGAGGGGACCAGGACGCCTCGGGCAACTGCCTTCTGGCCAGCGGCGTGTTGCCCTGGAACGATCTGGGGTTGCAGCCTTTTGATAACTGGGGTAATTATTTTACTTATCACATCACCACGGCCTTTCACGCCACCATCACCTGTACCACGGCAGGCGATCTGACCGTGTTGCAGTCGCTGGTAAACGGCACGCCTGCCACCACCACGGTGCCGGTGACTCTGGCCAGCAATCTGGCCGCGGTGGTGGTCTCCCACGGCAAGAATGGCGAAGGGCGCATCGCCGCCCTCTCCGGGAACGCCGGCGACACGATCACCCTGAGTTCGCCTCCAGTGGCCGGCGATTATTATCGGCGGCAGGCGTTCAACGCGGCGGTGGTCTCTGCCGGTGAGACTGAAAACGCCAACAACGACACAACTTATGTGCAGTTGGCTGGAGACGATCAACTGTTTTATCTCTCCCCCATGCTGTTGAGGACGAAATTGATGGAAGTGGGCCGGGCCTGCGTCTCCACCACCACGATTGCGCCCACCTCGGTTGCAACCAGTTCCACCACTTCGGTAGCCGCCACCACTTCGGTGGCCACCACCACCTCGGTACCGACCACCTCCACTACCACGGTGGCTCCCACCACCTCGGTGGCCACCACCTCCACGACCACCACGTCGGTGCCGACCACCACCACTTCGGTGGCGACCACCTCCACCACCTCCTCGGTTTCCACGACCACCACCTCGGTGGCGACCACGACGTCGGTCCCGACCACCACCACCTCGGTGGCGACCACGACGGCGCCGACCACCTCGGTGGCGACCACCACGACCTCGGCCCCCACCACGTCGGTGGCGACCACCACGACCTCGGCCCCTACCACCACGACGGTGCCGACCACCACCACGGCCCCCACCACCATCACCACCTCGGTGGCGGCCACGACTTCCACCACCACCGTGCCCACCACCACCAGCACGAGTACCAGTACCAGCACGAGTACCAGCACCAGTACCAGCACGGTGGCCACGACTACGACCACCTCCACCGTGGCCCCCACCGGTCTGTTGTACACGGGAGCCAACTACAATTGCTATGACAACCGGCCCAGCATCATGAATTCGGCGACCGGGGCTTCCCGTTTCTATCGAGGGCAGGGGGCCCGTTCCTCCAACCCGTGTCTGTCGCTGCCGGCGGCCAATCCGACCTATTTCTTCACCAATTTCACCTCCTCGGTGGCGCTGAGCGGTTCGAACGTGATCCGTATCCGTCCAGAGGGTGGGTTTGGCTCCATCGACTGTCAGTTCAGTTTCACTTCAGCCACCACCACGAGCTGTTCCGGGTACGCCATCACCGTGACCAAATCCAGTTCCACGACCGGGACCATCAAGGTCAATTTCGGCAACAAGAACATGTCCAGCCTGAGCAGGTTGGAAATTGAAATCACCGATCTGAACAACAGCAGCAGCTATGTGGACTTCCCGGACATGTGCATCGGCACCTGTGGACAATGATGACGCCGATGCCCCGTCGATCGTCTTCTGCCGCCGGGTTCACCCTGATCGAAATGGCCATCATGCTGACCGTGTTCGGTCTCACCCTGCTGGGGGGAATCCAGGCCATCCGCTCCCAGGCCCACAAGGCCACCTTCGAGAAGGCCCAGGAGGATCTGCGGGCCATTCAGACCGCGCTGCTGGGATTTCTGGCGGTCAATGGACGACTCCCCTGTCCGGATCGGGATTTCGACGGTCTCGAGGAGTCCGCCTGCGCCAATGCCAATCAGTCGGGCTGGGTTCCCTGGCAGACGTTGCAGGTCAAGCCCCTGGATCCCTGGGGCCATCTCTACACCTATCGGGTCAGGCAATCCTACGCGGTCTCCATCACCGGGGCCGGGACCGGAGTGGGGAATGACATCACGGTCAGGAATCTGGATGGCACCGGTGACATCTCCACCACGGTGCCGGTGATTGTGGTCTCTCATGGCAGGAACGGCCTGGGCGCCCGCACCATGGAGGGCGCGGCCCTGCCCGCGGCCACCCTGGCCGCAGAAGTGGAAAATGCCAATCAGGATGCGACGTTTCAGTTCGGTGGGGATGATCAGTTGTTGTGGATTCCCGCCAACGTGTTGCAATACTACGCCCTCAAGGCGGGATGGACCCTGTGACGCGGCTCCGTTCGGCGGGGGCGGTGTGGACCCTGGCCGCGTTCACCTTTCGGGAGGCGCTGCGGGAGCGGCTGCTGCGCGCCATGGTGGGCATGATTGGGATCGGCTGGTTTTTCTCGTTGTTTCTCAATGAGCTGCTTTTGACCGACCAGGAAGCCTCCCGGGCCGCGGTGCTGGCCTTCTTCTTCCGGCTGGGGAGTGTCTTTCTGGTGTCGATCCTGGTCAGCTTCGCCGTGGCCCGGGATCTGCAAAACCGGGGGCTGGACATGATGCTGGCCATGCCGTTTCCCAGAGGGGTGGTGTTTCTGGGGAAGCTGGGGGGATTTCTCCTGGCAGCGCTGCTGTTGGCCGGAGTGTGCGGCGTGGCGCTTTTGCCACTGGCCCGGCCCGAGCCGGTGCTGTGGTGGAGCCTGGTGCTGGCCTGTGAGCTGATGATCATGACCCTGCTGGCCCAGGTGGTCACCATGGCCATGCAGCAGGCCCCGTTGGCTTTGACCCTGACCGCCGGTTTTTATCTTCTGGCCCGTTCCATGTCCGCGGTGCTGCTCATCGCCGGGCAGACCCGGGAGGCCAACCCCGACTGGAGCACCCAGGCCATTCAATGGCTGTTGCAGGGGATCGCCGGCGCCCTCCCCGGACTGGACCGGTTCACGGTTACCGGCTGGCTGGTCCAGGGGGGGGGCGGTTTCCAGGAGTTGGGGCCGATCCTGGGGGAGACGGGCATCTATCTGCTGTTGCTGGCGGGTATCGGGCTGTATGATCTCTACCAGAGGGAGTTCTGAGGGGCATGGAGCACCGGCTTCCTTTGCGCCGCACCCCCCCTGTCTGGTTGTGGGGCGTGCTGCTGCTGGGTCTGGGCCTGCAGGTGGCCTGGAAAAGCCATCTGCCACCCCCCCGAATTCATCCGGAGGATCTGGGACCGCCCCCATCCCTTGCCCTGGCGCGTCTGACCACCCTGGGGGATCCGCTGGCGGTCTCCACCTTCTGGATGATCTGGCTGCAAAGCTTCGACGATCAGGCCGGGGTCACCCTCTCTTTGCAGAAGATGAACTATGCGGCGGTGGTGGCCTGGCTGGAAAGAGTCCTGGCGCTCAATCCCGGTTCCGAATATCCTTTG
>JADGAB010000370.1 GCA_015232245.1 Magnetococcales bacterium
CTAAAATCCGCCCAAAAAGAGTCGCCGGACGGTCAGCAGGCTTGAGACGCGCGCGAGGTTCTTTCGGGGGACTCATGTCCTCGCCTTCGACTGTGGCCGGGTTGGATGAATATCCAGTTCAGGTCCATTTGACCGGCACCACCGGAGAGAGTCTGGGCACTGGCGAAATTTTCTGCCAGCGGGGCGACGGTGCGTTTCGGGGCGCGGACATCTCTGACCCGCTTCTGACAAGTGACGAGGCCAAGCGGTTCCGTGGTCGGGGCGAGATAGACGCCTCATGCCGGGGCAACTCGTCGAGGTCCACGATGCGCTCATGGGGCAGTCCTGGCGCGGCAAGATCACCTCCGTGAGCCATACCGCCCAGGGCAACAAACTGACCACTTCATTGGAGTTGCTGCGTTATGTCGAGTCCACTATTTGATCTACGCGAGATGCTGGCCGGACAATTTGCGGTGACTGGCCGGGTAATTTCGATGGCCAATGGGGTAGCGCGGGTAGCCACAGCCCAGGGGGTGGTCGAGGTAGCGCTGGACGGGGGCGGCAACGTGGGAGATCGGGTCAGCATGCGGGATGGGCGCGCGGTGCGCGTGCAGGATGCGGTGGAGGTGTCGGTATTTTATGTATAATCATTCCAGGACGGACGATCCTCATGCTGATGGCACATGGGAATCGAGAGGCCGGAGAGAACGAGGCAAGCGTCTTTTGCAATAAAAAATTTATCTGACAAATGATGTTGCAGATGTTATACTCGGTCCTCAACTTGACTGGTCATCTGATCGTGCTGATCATGATCGAGTGATGAATTTGCAGCATATCGCAATGAGAGCCTGATCGCTATGACCTTGGATCGAGACGATTTCGCTGTGCTGGTAAAGGCTGTCCGCCACCAGTTGAAAATTAGCCAGGAAGATCTTGCCAACGCCCTTGGGGTGAGTTTTGCCACGGTCAATCGTTGGGAGAATGCCAAAACGACACCGTCCCGGCTGGCACGCAGGCAATTTGACGGGTTTTGCACAAAAATGACCCAGGCTGGTCGGCTGTCATTATAGGGATCGCTAACACTTCACTCCCCGGGAGGTGATCAAGCTTATGGTCAACCTCCTACTGGCGCCGGAAAAGGATCTGGCCCGCAGTCATGTGGTAAAAACCATCTATGATCCGGCGTGCGGCACTGGCGGCATGCTGTCGGTGGCGGAAGATTACATCCGTTGCCTGAACAGCGAGGCCCAGCCCAAGCTGTTCGGGCAGGACTGGAACGACGAGGCATGGGCGGTCTGCAAAGCCGACATGCTGATCAAGGGGGAAGACTCGGACAACATCGTCCAGGGGGACACCTTCACCCGGGACGGGTTCGAGCGTACCCAGGATGGTAACAAATGGACCTTCGATTATATGCTGGCAAATCCACCGTTCGGGGTGGAGTGGAAACAGCAACAGAAGGCCATCCAGCAAGAGGCGGACACCCTGGGCTATGCCGGGCGGTTCGGGGCGGGCACTCCGCGCATCAACGACGGGGCCTTGCTCTTTCTTCAGCACATGATCAGCAAGCGGCGCACGCCAGAGCAGGGAGGCAGCCGCATCGGCATCGTGTTCAACGGGTCGCCGCTCTTCACGGGAGATGCGGGCAGTGGGGAAAGTGAAATCCGCCGTTGGATCATCGAGAACGATTGGTTGGAAGCCATCATCGCCTTGCCGGAGCAACTTTTCTACAATACCGGCATCGCTACTTATGTCTGGATCGTCACCAACCACAAGGAGACCAACCGCAAGGGTAAGGTCCAGTTGATCGACGCCCGCAACTTCTGGGTTCCCATGGAAAAATCACTGGGCAACAAGCGTCGGCGTATCGGCGACCCGGCGGACGAGCAGCACCCCAATGATCCCGACCACATCGCCGAGATCACCCGCATTTATGCGAACTTTACCGATGGGGAAACCCGATGCGCTTCGGGGATAAGGAAAAGGTGTTTGAGGTGACGGATCGGCGACCGGAAGGGACTGCGCCGGAGGGGCAGTTCTGGAAGGAACTGGTCGTCGGCAAGGTGTTCGACAATGAGGATTTCGGCTTCCGCAAGATCACCGTGGAACGCCCCTTGCGGCTCAATTTCCAGGCGAGTCCCGAGCGTATCGCACGCCTTGAGGAGCAGACCTCCTTCCACAATCTGGCCACCAGCAGCAAAAAGAATGAGACCATCCGGCAACAGGAGATTGCCGTCGGCCAGCAACGTCAACAGGTCATCCGGGAGTTGCTGAAGGCCTTTGCGGACAAGCATGGGGAGCGACTGTTCAAGGATCGCAAGGCGTTTCTCGTGAGCCTACGGGAAGTGGACCGTGTCCGAGGGGTGCGCCTTTCCGCCCCGGAACTGAAAGCGGTGCTGGACGCCCTGTCGGAACGGGATGACACCGCCGCAATATGCACCGACCGCCAAGGCAACCCGGAGCCTGACGCCGAATTGCGCGATACCGAATCGGTACCGCTCAAGGAGGACATGCAGGACTACTTCCGGCGGGAGGTGCTTCCCCACGTACCGGACGTCTGGATTGACGAATCCAAGACCAAGGTTGGGTATGAAATCCCCTTCAACCGCCATTTCTACCGCTACGAGCCGCCACGCCCCTTGGAGGAGATCGAACAGGACATCAAGGGACTGGAGGAAGAGATTGTCGCACTGCTCCGGGAGGTGACAGCATGACGGAATCTGTTCCATTCATGACTCCCCGTATGGTGGGGGAACGGTTCCAGGGACATGCCATTCCCCTGGAGATGCTCAAAGACCTGGCTGTATTGGAATAAATGGTTATTGAGGTGGCCAAATGGCGGGTACCACCACATCTAACCGTGGTTGATTAAAGTTTTACATTTTGGGCGCACTTTATAGCTCAGAAGCTCTTTCA
>JADGAB010000371.1 GCA_015232245.1 Magnetococcales bacterium
CTCCTCGGACTGGCTGTTGCGCCATTCGCTGCTGCCCCCCAGCAGCAGAACGATCGGCTTGCCCCGGGATGCCTCCGTGGCGGCGCGCAGAAAGCCCGCCCCATCGGTGATCCGCTCCAGATGGCAGGCGATCACCGCGGTTTCCGGATCGTGGGCCAGAAACGACAGACACTGGGCCATGGAGAGCCCCGCCTCGTTGCCCGGACTGATCATGTGGGCCAGACCCAGATTGCGCGCCGCCATCCAGTCCATGGCCGCCGCCGCGATGGCTCCTCCCTGGGTCAGCAAAGAGATCCCTCCCGGCGGAGGATAGGCCACGCCGAGGGAGGCGTTGAGACCGTGTTTGCGATGGATCACTCCCAGGGAGTTGGGCCCCAGCAGAGGAACATTCCGCTCCCGGCAGAGTTTGGCCAGGATCTCCTCCTTGCGGGCCCCTTCCGCGTCCAGATCCCGGAAGCCGTCGGTGATCACCACCAGAGCCTGACATCCCCGGGCCACGGCGGTTCTGGCCTGTTCGATCACCACTGCGGAGGGAACCGCCAAAACCACCAGTTCCACGCCTCTGGGCAAGCCGCTCAGGGAGGTGGTCACCGGATGGCCGAGAATCTCGCCGCCGTTGGGATTGACAATGTGAATCGGACCGGAAAATCCGCCGGACAAGGCGTTGGTCAACAAGGCGTGGCCGAGTTTCTCCTCGTGGCGCGAGGCGCCGACGATGGCCATGGAGCGGGGAGCGAGCAGACGGTTGAAAAATGCGGGATCGTGGCTCACGGAAGCGGAATCTCCATCATGCGTCAGTCGTGGTCAGGGGCTTTGTCCGTAAGGATCATAGCCCCTGACCACAAGAGATGAAAGAGTTATGCCAATCCAACCGAGGCCAGGGCAGGGGAAGGGTCGATGTGCAGACGGGAGATGCCCAGTCGCTCGTTGGAAATGCCCATGGAGAGGCCCAGCAGTTGAGCGAAATTCATCTCCGGCAGGTTGATGGTACGCTGCACGGTCTTGCCCGCCAACTCCTGGACCGAACCCATGATCATGTCGCACAGCGTGCAGGGGGTGATCATCACCTGGGCCCCCGCATCCTTGGCGCTCAGACAGTTCTTGGCCGCCATGTTGTGGACCTCCTTCTTGTCCGACAGCATGACGTGAAAACCGCAACAACGGTCCTTGCCCACATAGTTCACCGGCACGCCGCCCATCAGTTCGATGAGCCGTTCCAGGTGTTCGCCCTCCTGTTTGGTCTCGGTGAAAATCTCCTCCGGACGCAAAGAGTGGCAGCCGTAGAAACCCGCCACCCGCAACCCCTTCAAGGGACGGGTGATCTTGGAGCGTACCATGCGGGGATCCAGCAGATCCGTCACCACCCAGAGCAGATGACGCACCTGAATGGAACCGCCATAGGGACGGACTCCGGATTCCACCAGCACGGCGTTGATTTTCTCCAGCAGTTCCGGCTCATTCCTGAGGCGGTGATTGGCCTGGGAGATGGTCTGCAGACAGGTGTTGCAGATGGTCACCAGATCCTTGCCCATGGCTTCGGCCTCGGACAGAATCCGCGCCGACACCGCCAGGGCGAAGGCCGGTTTGGTCTCACGCAGGCTGACCGCGCCGCAACAGGAGGCCTTGGGCATGGCAAGCAGACCGATGCCCAGCTCCTGACAGACCGCCCGGGCCGCCTGGTCGGCCTCCCGTTGAATCTGCTTGGCCGCGCAACCGGGATAATAGGCAAACTCCAAAGACATGTCGATCTCCTCTAAGTTTCGGATGTGACGGCAGCGGCATTATTCAGGCACGGCCTGTTTGGCCTTGGTTTCCACGTCCACGGGAGCGCGCTCCAGGCTTTCGTAGATGCGGCGCAGCTCATCGACCCCTTCCACGCTGTGGGGGAAGGGCGAGGGAATTTTGCCTTTCTTGGCCAGATGGATCGCCATGCCGGTCTCCAGCATGGAGCCGACGATGCCCAGCGTGCGCATCATCAGGGTGAATTCGTTAAGCTGACCGGTTTTCTTGATGTCTTCGTGGAAGGCCAGGGCATGCCGGGCTCCCGCCGAGTCGCTGTAACCCTTGTTGATGCCCCGGGTGCGCAGCTTGATGATGGCCTCCATGGGGGCCACCTCCTTGGGACAGACATCCACGCAGAAGGTGCAGCGGGTGCAGCTCCAGATGCCGTCGGGCTGGGCCAGGTCCTTGAGGCGCTGGGTTTTTTGACCCTCCCGGGGATCGGAGACAAAGCGAAACGCCTTGGCCAAAGCCGCCGGACCGATGAACTTCGGATTGACCTCGGCCATGGTGCATTCGGAGTAGCAGCAGCCGCACATGATGCACTGGGTGACGTGATTCACCTGGTCATAGGCGGTGCTTGTGACCTTGCCGGCCCGTTCCGGACCATCCTGAAGATAGGGCTTGATGCCGTGAACCCGGGCAAAGAAAGGCCGGATGTCGATGGCCAGATCCCTGAGCACCGGTTGATTCTTTTGCGGCGCGATCTCCACCACCCCATCCTTGGCCACGGCGCCCACATGGGTTTTGCAGGCCAGACGGGTGCGACCGCCGATGGACATGGCGCAGGAGCCGCAAATGGCCGAACGACAGGATTGCCGGAAGGTCAGGCTGCCATCCTGGCCACCCTTGATGGTCTCCAGCAGGGTCAGGATGGTGGTGTTGGGTTCGGACTCCACCTTGTATTCCTGCCAGTGGGACTGCACCGCTCCCACCTGGCCGGGCATGTTGCGCTGGATGCGAAAGGTATAGGTCTGTGAACTCATGGTTGCTCTCTCCCTGGAAGGTCCGCAACTTGGCTGAAATTAGTAGGTCCGCACAACGGGGGCGTATTCGGGATTGCCGACGGTGCGTACCGCCTCCTTGTCGAGGCGTACG
>JADGAB010000372.1 GCA_015232245.1 Magnetococcales bacterium
CCCTGGACTCCACACAGGGGGATAATTCCCCTGGACATCTATTAATAAAATAACACATCCAGAAATGGTTGCGGTATAGTTTGAGTTGGCCGCATATTCATGTTGTTCCTTCCCGGACTTTCAGGAAGCGCACCCCGGACCACTCCTTGATGGCGTCATCCAGACGCCATTTGTTGCGGGCCAGAAAGACCGGCGCGCCGTCGTAATCTTCCGCCATTTCCGCCTGGGCCGTATCCAGGAAACGCTTCAGAAGCCGGGGATCGTCCGACTCCAGCCAGCGGGCGGTGATGTAGCCCGCGTCCTCGAAGCGTACCGGCACATCGTACTCCCCCCGGATCCGGTCCGCCAGCACCTCGAACTGCAACGCCCCCAATACACCCACGATCCATTGGGAACCGAGCTGGGTCTTGAAGGCCCGGGCCGCGCCCTCCTCGCCGAGCTGGCGCAGGGCGTTTTCCAGATGCTTGACCCGCATGGGATCCTCGGGCCGCACCCGGCGCAGGATCTCCGGGGCAAAGCTGGGCACGCCGGTGAATTTCAACGTCTCCCCTTCGGTCAGGGTGTCGCCGATGCGCAGCACCCCGTGATTGGGTATGCCGATCACATCCCCGGCGCCGGCCTCCTCCGCCAGGTCCCGTTCCCGGGCCAGAAACAACAGCGGGTTGTGTACCGCCAGGATTTTGCCGGTCACCGCATGACGCAGCTTCATGCCCCGGCGGAACCGGCCCGACACCAGACGCAAAAAGGCGATGCGGTCCCGGTGATTGGGATCCATGTTCGCCTGGATCTTGAAGACGAATCCCGAAACCTTTTCCTCTTCCGGGTAGACCAGACGCTGTTCCGCCTGCTGGGGCCCGGGCGGCGGGGCCAGCTCCAGAATGGCGTTGAGCAGATCCTGTACCCCGAAATCGTGGATGGCGCTGCCAAAGAAGACCGGAGTCAGATGCCCTTCCCGATAGGAGTCCATGTCAAAGGGGGCGCAGAGGGCCTGGGCCATCTCCACCTCCTCCCGCAACTGGGCCAGGGCCTTTTTGGGCAACAGACCGTCCAGCCGGGGATCCGTCACCCCCTGACAGGGCTCCTCGGGGGCGCAGCCGGCGGGCCGGGACCGCTCCATGAAGGTGATGCGCTCTTTTCTCAAGTCGAAGGCGCCCAGAAACTCCACCCCCATGCCGATGGGCCAGGTGACAGGAGCCACATCCAGGGCGAGTTGCGCGGCGATCTGGTCCATGAGGGTGAAAGGATCCAGAGCGTCCCGGTCCATCTTGTTGACAAAGGTGATGATGGGTACATTGCGCAGCCGGCACACCTCGAAGAGTTTCAAGGTCTGGGTTTCGATCCCCTTGGCCGCGTCCAGCACCATCACCGCCGAGTCCACGGCGGTCAGGGTGCGGAAGGTGTCTTCGGAGAAATCCGCGTGGCCCGGGGTGTCCAGCAGATTGATCACATGGCCGTCGTATTCGAAGGTCATCACCGAGGCGGTCACGGAGATGCCACGCTCCCGTTCCACCTTCATCCAGTCGGAACGGGCGCGGCGTTGTTCCCCTCTGGCCCGCACCCGTCCCGCCTCCTGAATGGCCCCGCCGAACAGCAGCAGCTTTTCGGTGAGGGTGGTCTTGCCCGCGTCCGGGTGGGAAATGATGGCAAACGTCCGGCGACGCTTGACCTCCTGGGCCATGGTGCTCATGCGGACAACACACCTTCGTTTAAGCGATTGCAGGGTTGAAGAACGGTTCCGTCACAACGTCAACCCTTCATTCTACCCGAGTCTCGCCCTCTGCTCAACCCGCCATGCGGCTTTTCAGCAGATCCGTCAGAATCGACAGCCCGGTGGCCACCAGCCCGCCGCCGATCATGCCGTTGACCGCCGCCTTGCGCTCCACCCGACGCAGCCGTTCGTCGAGCTTGGCCATCCAGTCGGTCTGATGCTGCTGTTGTGTCTGGATCGCCTCCAGGCTTCCCTGGACCTTGCCCATGCTCAACAAAAGATCGTGCAGGATGGCGTCGAAGGGGTTGCCCCCCCCGTTCATTGGGTGTTATCCCGGGTCAGCACGCCGATCAGCCCGGCAACTCCGGTTCCTGTGGCCACCACGGCATTCATGGTCTCCGGGGAGATGGCCACCCCTGTGGCGGTCAACAGCATGACCAGGCCGCGCCAGGTGGAAGGTTCGCGACAACGGGCCAAAAGTTCCTCTTTCATGATGGATGCTCCTTGTTTGGGGTGCGATTGCGCCATGTTTCATGCGCGGTCAACCGTAATTTCACTCACGGTGCCCACATCAGAACATGTTCCGGGCGGTTTTGTCCGCGTGCGGGGATTCAGCAGTCCGAAGAGAAGAGTCCTGCGGCGTGCAACGATGAACGGGCCAAAGGGTGGCTCTCCACGGTGGCAAAACCCAGGGACAAAGCCTGGGTTTTCAACTCGGCGAAGGTTTCCGGAGGCCAGTAGCGCTCCACGGGGAGATGCGCGGGGCCGGGGGACAGATACTGGCCGATGGTCAGGGCGTCCACCCCGGCTTCCCGCAGATCCCGCAGGGTGGCGAGGATTTCGGACGCCTCCTCCCCCAGACCGAGCATCAGGCCGGATTTGACCCGCATGCCTCCGTGGGCCGCGGCCCGGGCCAGCAGGGTCAGGGAGCCGGCGTAGTCCGCCGCGGGACGCACCCGGGGATAGAGCCGGGGCACGGTTTCGATGTTGTGGTTGAGCACCTCCGGGGCGCTGGCCAGAATCCGGAGCAACGGGGCCTCGTGACCCCGCAGGTCGGGAATGAGGAGTTCCACGCTGGTCAGCGCTCCTCTGCGGGCGCGGATGGCCGCCACGCAGGCCACGAACTGTTCCGCGCCGCCGTCCGGCAGATCGTCCCGGGTCACGGAGGT
>JADGAB010000373.1 GCA_015232245.1 Magnetococcales bacterium
TGGACGAGAAATCCGGAACGGTTCCTTGCAGAAACGCCTCCAGTCGGATGGCGCGGGCGTTGAGTCCCATCAGACGCGCCTCCACCTGCCGCGCTTCGCCGGCGGCAGTGGCGTTTTCCAGACGGACCAGCAGATCCCCCTGATTGACGATCTGACCATTTTCCGCCAGGATTTCCGTGACAATCCCCCCTTCCGGAGGACTGACACGCTGCACCCCCTGAATGGGCAGAAACTCACCCGTGGCCTTGACCGCCTCGCTGGATTTCAGATAGGTCGCCAGCCACAGCAGAATGACCGTTATCAGGAGTGTTCCAGCCAGCACCAGCTTCACCTGCCAGGAGATTCCATTCTCCTCCAGGATTTCGGCTTCGCTCAAGTGTTGGGAAAAACGGTTCTGGAACATGCGTGTTCAGACTCCTTTCGCCATTTCCGGGATCCTTCCTCAGGTTACACAAACGACTTGGGCAACAGTTTTTCCACTTCCGCGGGCGGGGCGGCGGCCCGCAGATAACCCCGATCCAGATAGAGCACAAAATCGGCCATGCGCAGATGGCTGGGACGGTGGGTCACGATAAAGACCGTGACCTGACCGCGCATCTCCTCCACCGCCTGACGGAACAGGGCTTCGCTGTTGGCATCCATGTTGTTGGCCGGTTCGTCGAACAGCATGATGGCGCACTGCTTGAGCAGCGCCCGGGCCAGGGAGAGGCGCTGTTTGAACCCGGCGGAGAGCTGATCGCTGCGACTGTCCTGCAAACGGGTATTGAAACCCTGGGGCATCTGCAGAATCTCCTCCAGCAGTCCAGCCCGGGCGGCGGCGTTATGGAGTTCCTCATCGCTGGCGTCGGGGCGCACCAGGCGCAGATTCTGGGCCACGGTGCCGAAGAAGATGTCGCACTGCTGCGGCAGATAGCTGATGGCATGACGCAACTGCAGGGCGTTGATCTGGCGAATGTCGTTGTTGTCGATGAGCACGCTGCCGGCCTGGGGATCGTAGAGTCCAAGGATCATTTTCATCAGCGTGGACTTGCCCGAGCCGTTGGCGCCGATCACCGCCACCACGGAGCCTGGGGGCACCCGGAAGGTGACACCCACCAGAGCCGGTTCCGCGTCGCTGGAGTAGCGGAACGAGACCCGGGCAAAGGCGATCTCTCCCTTGAACTCCTTGCGGGCGGCCAGGACCTGACCATAACCTCGTTCCGGACGCAGATCCATCAGGCGGTTGAGCTGGGTGACGCTGCTGACCACGCCGACGATCTTGGAGATGCCCAGAAAGAGGGTCTGCAGCGGCGAAAGAATCCGCCAGGTCATCAGCATGGAGGCGATGACCGCACCGGTATGATTGACATCCGCGGAGACCACGGAGCGGGCGGTATCGTTCATGACCATGACCCCGGCGGCCATGGTCAGCAGGCGGGCCAGGGTGGTCATGTGGTTGGAGATCATGCTCATGTTGAACGACGCCAGGGTCGCCTTGCCGGAGAGTTCCCGGAACCGGTTGAACCACACCTCTTCGGAGTGGGTGCTCTGAATGGTCTGGATGCGGCTCAAGGCTTCGGTGAGAAAGGCCTGCAACTGACTGTTGTACTGGGACGACAAAGAGGATCGGTGACGAATCACCGGCAGCAGGGCCATGGCGAGCACCACCTTGGCGGCGATCAGCAGCAGCATCATGGCGATGACGTTCGGACTGATGAAGGTCAGAACGATGAGAAACAGCAGGGTGGTGGGAATATCATACATCAGCATGGCCAGAGGGCCGGTCATCACCTCCCGGACCACCTCCAGGGCGCGGATCCGGGAGACCTGATTGCCCGCCGAAACCTGTTCGGTGAGACCGGCGGGAAGCCCAAGGATCTGGTTGAGAATGATGCTGCTTAAAGAACGTTCCAGTTTGGTGCCGATGTAGGCCAGAATTTGCAAGCGGCGGACCCGCAGCACCGCGTCGATCAGCAGGGCGAGGATGGTTCCGACCAGCATCACCAGACCGGTGGAGATGGAACCGGTGGGAATCACCCGATCATACACCACCATCACGTAGATCGGCATGGCGGTGGACATGACGTTGCCGATGATGGTGATTCCCATGATGTTCCAGATCAGATTGCGAAAACGCAACATCTGCTCCTGCACCCATCTCTGCTGAACCTGCTGATTCTGCTGCTGGAACGGCGAGAAGAAAAAGGCGGTCCCCGATCCCTGCAGCCGACCGGTGCCCTGTTGACCGGTCTCCCCTTCCACAAAGAGCAGTTCCGCAGAGATCAACTTCTCCTGGACCACCACCATGCGGCCACTGTCGAAGACAAACAGAAACGGCATCAGGCGGGGATCCACATGGCTGATCTCCCCGTGATCCATCTTGTGACTGAAATTCAGATTGGCCATGATGTTGCACAATCCGGTCAGATCCAGTTCATCGAGAAAGTGGGGAATGGCCTCGGCCAACTGGCGTCCGGTCCCTTTCCACTGGAGTTTCTCCAGCAGGGCGCGCAGACACCAGGTGAAGCGGTTCCCTGCTTTGAGTCCATCCAGATATTCGCGCCAGTCCTGGGCATTGACCACATGCAGCGCGACATTTTCGCTGGGCATTTCGGCGTTTTCGTCGGAGGATGCGCCGATTTTCTCCAAAGAGACGCGCCGTTTGACCGGCTCCGGCGTGACCGGGGCCTCTGTCGGCTGGGGTTGCGGAGGGGCGGGAGGATTCAGGGCATCCATGAAATGGGCCAGAGGCTCCAGGGCGCCTTCCTTGAACTGATAGCAACGATCCGTGATCCGCAACAGGGAGGGACGCTGGGAGACCAGCAGGATCGTGGACTTCCCTTTGAGTTTTTCCAGATAGTTGCGCAGCAGGATGTCGCCCGCCGAGTCGATG
>JADGAB010000374.1 GCA_015232245.1 Magnetococcales bacterium
GTTTCCAGCCCAACTCCCGTTCGATCTTGCGGGCGTCGATGGCATAGCGACGATCATGACCCGGGCGATCCTGCACATAGGTGATCAACTCCGCATACCTCCGACCATCCGCCCTGGGGCTCAACCGGTCCAGCACGCCGCAGATGGTTTGCACCACCTCGATGTTGGCTTTTTCGTTCCAGCCGCCGATATTGTAGGTCTGTCCCACCGCGCCGGTCTCCAACACCCGCTGGATGGCCAGGCAGTGATCCTCCACATACAGCCAGTCGCGCACCTGTTGGCCATCCCCGTAAATGGGCAGGGGTTTGCCCGCCAGGGCGTTGTGGATCACCAGGGGAATGAGCTTTTCCGGAAACTGGCAGGGACCGTAATTGTTGCTGCAGTTGGTGGTCAGCACCGGCACGCCGTACGTGTGATGCCAAGCCCGGACCAGGTGATCCGAGGCGGCCTTGGAGGCGGCGTAGGGGCTGTTGGGCAGATGAGGATTGGTTTCGGCAAAGGGCGGATCGGCGGGCGCCAAGGTGCCGTACACCTCATCGGTGGAGACATGCAGATAGCGGAAATCCCGCTGGTTTGGTCCCGGGGAGGCCGACTCCGGCAAGCGGCTCCAGTATTCCCGGACCATCTCCAGCAGATGGAACGTGCCCACCACATTGGTCTGGATGAACTCCCCCGGACCCAGAATGGAACGATCCACATGGGATTCGGCTGCAAAGTGGATCACCCCCCGGGGACGGTGGCGCTCCAGAAGATCCCGCACCAACTCCCGGTCGCCGATATCCCCCTGGACGAAATGGTACCGGGCATCCCCGTCCAGATCCGCCAGATTGGCCGGATTGCCCGCGTAGGTGAGTTTGTCGAGATTGACCACAGCCTCGCCGGTCCGCTCCAGCCAGGCATGAATAAAATTGGCGCCGATGAAACCCGCGCCTCCGGTGACCAGAATCATGGAAGCACTCCACAAATTTGAAAAGACGACCGGACGAGCATCACACTAAAACTTCTTCCAGGGAACGAGCCTTGAGTACCTGATCGGTCCAAAGATCCAGTTTTTCCAGTTCCGCGCCAGAGATTTTTTCCTGAATCCCTTCCGGAAGTGGACCAAATTGCAGCGTCAACAAGCGCAACAGGGTTTGCACCGCCCGTTTGCGCTCCCCTTTCTGCTCACCGAGCAGCATGCCGCTCAACATGCCGCGCTGCTCGCCGATCCGCTCCACGCTGGTGATATAAGGCATCTTCTGGGTCTCCTCGAATTGAGACAGCTCGTTCCAGAATCGGGTATCGTTTTCCTTGGACAGATTCAGCACCCAATCGATGAACCGAAAGAGATCGATGATTTTCTGACGGGTGAAACCCCGTTGGTAAAGGGATCGGGTGATGCCCATTTTTTCCCGATAACGGAGCTCCGGACGATTGCGGGTCAGCTTGGCGGCCAGATGGGCCAGGGTGACAATCGCAAACGGATTGGCGGATTGCTGCAACACCTCCAACTGTTGCAGGTAATCGATCAATTTCACCACCTTGAAACGGTAGACGAGCCGGGTTTCCCAGAGTTCGTAAACAAACTCGACCGGTCGCCAGCCGGAGTCATCGTCTGCCAGAATCGCCAATCCCACCACCGGACGGTGACCAAGATCAAAGGCGCGATACTGATAGGTAAACATCCTTTCCGAAAACCGCGCCTGACGGTTGCCATGGATCTCGGCGTGGATCAAAACCCACTGTTCATGGCCGTCCAATTGCCACACTTTCACCAACTGATCCACACGGCGATCCCCGGTTTCCGCTTCCCGGGTGATACGGGCCAGTTCCTTGTCCAAAAACTCGCACTCCCTGGACCAGTCGATCCCCACATGGGCAACCGGCAGGAAAAAGGCGATGAATTCCTGAAAACAGGTGCGCACGATCTCCTTCCATGGAGTATCGAATTCGTCTTTTTCCGGAATATCTTCGTGATTGGTCATGGTCATTCTAGCATATCCTCCGGCCAGGTGTCACAACCATTTCACCCTGTCACGGTCGGTCTCTCACAGGCTCCGTTTCACCCAATCCTCCCCCAGACGGCGTTCCAGGATCTCCGCGTTGGTCACCAGGCCGAAGCTGGCCCCTTCGGGGGAGAGGTAGGCCTCGGCCACACGGCACAAGTCCGCGCCGGTCACCTCCATGACCCCCCGACGAAAAGCCCGACGCGCCTGGGGCAGACGGCCATAAAGCGCGTCGTGGAAGGCCCGTTTGGCCTCGCCGGCGGGAGAGCCGGGACGATCGATCAGCCCCACCACCCCGAGGATGGCCTCTTCCAGAGCCCGCGCTTCGGCCTTGCCGGCCTTCAGCCACTCCAGGGAGTGCTGGAAATCCGCCATGGTCTCCTCCATGCGGGGGTCCCGATAGGAGTAGAAGCGGAAAAGTCCGCTGTCGGAATCATAGCCCGCGCCACCGCCATACGCCCCGCCCCGCTCCCGGATGGCGCGGTGCAGATGACCATTTTTCAGATAAAGTCCCAGCACCGCCAGTACCGGGGCGTCCGGATGGGCGTAAGGGACCGCCTTGTGAACCCGGGCGCAGAAATTGACCGTCGTGACCGTGGACCAGGCCAGTTTCCCGATCCCGGCCAACTCTCCCACGGGAATCCCGACCTGGGCCTGGGAGGCGAACTCCCGTCCGGCCCACAGGTCATGCAACCCTTCCTGAAAACCGGCGAAATCCTCTTCCTCGCCCACGATCAGCATCCGGCCCGGCGCCCGACGCAACAGATCCCGCAACCCCTCCAGACGGGCGGCGAAGGTGGCCAACTCCCGGGGATCTTCCAAGGACTTATCAAGTATTTTCAGGCGTTTGACAGCGACCAGCCCACCCCAGCGATCAT
>JADGAB010000375.1 GCA_015232245.1 Magnetococcales bacterium
GAGATCGATCTTCTGGTGGACAACACCGAGAGCGTGGTGCTGGTGGAGGTGAAAAGCCGCCTGACCGCCGAGGATGTCCGGGATCATCTGCAGCGGCTGGAGGAGTTCACAACCCATTACGCCAACAAACCGGGTTCCCGGGTGTTGGGAGCGGTGGCGGGCATCTTGATCGATCCGGATGTGGACCGCTTCGCCATGCGGGAGGGGCTGTTCGTGATCGTGCAATCCGGGGAGAGCGTCCGTCTGGCCAATCCGCCGGAGTTCACCCCGAAAATCTGGTGAAAAGACCGTCCACGCCCCTGGCGGAACGTGGACGGTTTTGGCTTGTACAGGCTATTTCCCCAACAGAAGGGTGTTCAGACGCCGCACGAACTCCGCCGGATCCTCGAGTTGTCCCCCTTCGCTCAGCAGCGCCTGGGAAAAGAGGATGTGGGTGAGGTCGTTGAAACGGGACTCGTCGTTCTCCTCCTTGAGTCGCACCACCAGGGGATGGGAGGGATTGAGCTCCAGGGTCCGTTTGGTGGCCGGGGTCTGCTGACCCGCCTCCCGGAGGATCCGTTCCATGGAGGCGCTCAGGTCGTGCTCGCCGCTCACCAGACACGACGGGGAGTCGATCAGACGGTTGGTGATCCGCACCTCCTTGACCAGCTCGCCCAACCCCTTTTGCACCCGCTCGATGAACTCCTTGAACTCGCCCTGTTGTTTTTCCAGTTCCTTCTTGTCCGCCTCGTCTTCGAGTTCACCCAGGTCCAGCCCCCCCTTGGCCACCGAGGTCAACGGCTTGCCGTCGAACTCGTGCAGATGAGTCACCAGCCACTCGTCCACCCGGTCGGTCAACAACAGCACCTCGATCCCCTTCTTGCGGAACACCTCCAGATGGGGATGATGCCGGGCCGCGTCGCTGGATTCGCCGTTGACATAGTAGATCGCCTGCTGTTTCTCCCGCATGCGGGCGACATAGGCTTCCAGGGAGACATCCTGCACCTTGGAATCGGTATGGGTGCTGGAGAAACGCAACAGTTTGGCCACCCGTTCCCGGTTGGCGAAATCCTCGATCACCCCCTCCTTCATGACCACGCCGAAGGTATCCCAGAAGGTCTGATATTTCTCCGCATCGTTCTTGGCCAGATCCTCCAGCAAGGAGAAGATCTTGCCGGTCATCCCCTTTTTGATGGCATCGACCGCGGGATTTTTCTGGAGGATCTCCCGGGAGACGTTGAGAGGCAGATCCGAGGAGTCCACCACACCCCGGATGAACCGCAGATAGCGGGGCATGAGATCCTCGGCCCCTTCCATGATGAAGACCCGACGCACAAACAGTTTCACCCCGTGCTTGCGATCCCGGTCCCACAGATCGAAGGGGGGGCGCTTGGGCAGATAGAGCAGCACGGTATATTCGTACTTGCCCTCCAGCCGGGCGTGGATGTGGGCCAGAGGCTCCTCGAAATCATGGCCGACGTGCTTGTAGAACTCGGTGTACTCCTCCTCGGTGATCTCGGATTTGGCGCGGGTCCACAGGGCGGAGGCCTTGTTGACCGTCTCCCATTCCGGGGTTTTCTCCGCGACGGGTTGCTGCTCGGCGTCGCTCTTCTCCTCCTCGTCTTCGTCCGGAGAGTAGCCGGCGCTTTTGAGCATGAGAATGGGCCAGGAGACGTGATCCGAGAACTTGCGGATCGTGGAGCGCAACCGCCAGTCATCGAGAAAATCCTTCTCCTCGGCTTTCAGATGAAGAATGACCTCCGTGCCCCGGGTCTCTTTGGTGATGTTCTCCAGGGTGTACACTCCGTCGCCAGCCGACTCCCAGCAGACGCCGGCGTCGCTGGATGCGCCCGCCTTGCGGGTGAGCAGAGTCACCCGGTCGGCCACGATGAAGGAGGAGTAGAAACCCACCCCGAACTGACCGATCAGGTTGGCATCCTTGGCCTGATCCTCTTTCAGGGACTGGAGGAACTCCCGGGTGCCGGATCGGGCGATGGTGCCGATGTTGGTTTCGACTTCGGCGGCGGTCATGCCGATGCCGTTGTCGGCGATGGTGAGGGTATTGGCCTCCTTGTCGAAAGTGACCCGGATGGCGATCTGGGACTCCCCCTCGTACAGGCTCTCGTTGGCGATGGCCTCGAAGCGGAGCTTGTCGGCTGCGTCCGAGGCGTTGGAGATGAGTTCCCGCAGAAAAATCTCCTTGTTGCTGTACAAGGAGTGGATCATCAGATCCAACAACTGCCGAACTTCGGTCTGAAACGCACGGGTCTGTTTGCCTTCCGACGTGCTCATGATGCCCAACTCCTTTTTGTCACAGGTTTTTTTGAATTCATTCCCCGGTGAGGCCGACGCCTCCGGATAAAACAGGGAAATTTCCGCTTGATATGGGATCCCCAGGCCGCGACCGCAAGGGGGCAGCCGCTTTTTTCTCGATCATGAAACGGAAACGGTTTTTTTTTGGCGGGAAATGGCTTATCAATACATAGACCAATCTTTCATTCCCATTTGTGATCCAGCAACGGTCCGGCCATGCCCATCATCAAATCGATTCCACTGTTCACCTTCATGCTGGTGATTCTCAACGGCATGATCTTTGCCCAGAAAACCCGGCCAGACTTGAGCCCCACAGCCCAGGTTCTCATTCTGCCCCTCTCCTCCGGGGCCCAGATCACTTTCACGGTCTCCGACATCCTGATTCTCGTCGGGGTGGTGGCGCTTTACATCGAAATCTTCAAGGCCACCCGTTCCGGGACTGAATCCATTGTCGATCACCTGTTTTCCATGGTGATATTCGTCCTTTTTCTGTTGGAATTTCTGCAAAAGGATCAGATCCCGGTGGAACGGCGTGACATCGCGGGCCAGGGGATTCATGTGGTTCA
>JADGAB010000376.1 GCA_015232245.1 Magnetococcales bacterium
TGAAAGAGCTTCTGAGCTATAAAGTGCGCCCAAAATGTAAAACTTTAATCAACCACGGTTAGATGTGGTGGTACCCAAATACCGAACAAGCAGGTTGGTATCATCGGTGTCGGTGAGTCGGCAAAACAACTGCTGTCGCTTTTTGTCCACAGCCAAGGGATCCACATCAACTTTCTGATCAATGTCGGATCTGACAAACAGGCCCTTTCTCTGGCCAGAGCCCTCAAGATTCCCATCGACGATCAGGTGGAACAGATCATCAAAAAGAACGAACCCGACTTTCTCATCGACACGATTGGCGATAATGCCCTGCTGGATCGGGTTTTTAAGGTGCGCAAACGCGCCAAGGTGCTGACGACCGATGTGGCCCTGCTGTTTGCAGAGGTTCTGACCGAACGTCAAGAGCAGATCAGCAAACAGATCCATCTTGATCTGTCGAAATTGAAAAACAAGATCAACAGTAGCACTCATGAAGTCTTCAAGGCATCCGACTCCATCACCGCCGTCTCCAACAGGCTTGAGGTGCTGGCCATCAATGCTGGCATTCAGGCCTCGCGCGCTGGAGCCTTCGGGAAAGGTTTTTTGGTTGTGGCCTCCGAAGTAAAAAATACCGCACGAGAGGCAAGACGTCTTTCCGGTGATATCGATGCCATCGTCTCGGAGATCTCCACTTTGGCCTCAGACATCGAAAAGGCCCTATCCCGAGGTCATTGAGCGAGATTGTCTATTAGACCGGAGAACTGGATAAAGTTGCCTATCAACCGGGGCGCTTCGACCATGGCGCATAGATCGACGATGGCCTGAGTCCTGCTGAAATCGCTGTTGATCACCTGACATGGGAGGAGTTGCGCAAACCGTTTCCGATGATCTGGAGCGAGCAGCGTGCGAAGTGGGGATTTCCAGAACCGGCATGACGGATCGAGGAGTTCATCGTTATTGCAAGGCATGTCTCTTGCTTCCAGGCGTGATGCAACCGTCATGTTGACGATTTCTAACCGATTCAACCAGATTCAAGGAGTCAAGCCATGCCGCAACCGCAGACCGCCAAAGCCACTTCTTCCAATTACCAGGGGATCGCCGGAGATGTCCTCCTGCAATATTTCGAGCGGATCGAACGCCTGGAAGAGGAGAAGGCCGGGATCGCCGAGGATGTCAAGGCGGTGTTCCTGGACGCCAAAGGCAATGGCTTTGACGTCAAGATCATGAGAGAGATCCTCAAGATGCGCAAGATGGAGCGGGATGCGTTGGAGGAGCAGGAAAATATGGTGGACCTGTACCGTCAGGCCATCGGGATGCATTGAGTCGATTTCTGGAGCACGTTATCATCAACCAATCCCTTGTCGACACAGGCGTGGTCCACACCATCTCCTTGTGGACCATGCCTGTAACTTCATCCTGAACTCTGACGGAACCATGCCGACCACCACCAAAGCCGATCTCGTTGCCGCAGTCCATGAAAAAAGCGGATTGAATCTGCCGCGTTCGACCTCTCTGGTCGAACAGGTGTTTGAGGCCATCGTTCAAGAACTGGAGAAAGGGGAGACCGTGAAGCTGTCGGGCTTTGGGGTGTTCGCCGCGCGCAGCAAGAATTCCCGGCCAGGGCGGAATCCGAAAACCGGCGAACCCATCGAGATCACGGCCCGCAAGGTGGTGACGTTCCGGGCCAGTCCTTTGGTGTTGAATGACGACGAGAAGTAGCACAACGTCCTGAAACCAGCCCATGCGCATCCCAGAACCCTGGATCGAGGCCACACTGCTGAAGCGCTATCAACGCTTTCTTGTCGATGCCCAGTTGCATGACGGATCGATCATCACAGCCCATTGCGCCAATTCAGGATCCATGCTCGGCCTTATCCCGCCTGGAGCGTCGGTGCTGCTGTCGGCGGCCACCGGACCAAGCCGAAGAACCGCCTGGACCCTGGAATGGATCTGTCTGCCTGAGAGTTGGGTTGGGGTCCACACAGGACGCACCAACGCTCTTGTGGCCGAAGCACTGAGCCGGGATGTAATTCCAGAATTGGCCGGTTACTCCGAAATCCGGCCCGAAACTCCCTTCGACCGCCACACCCGACTGGATTTCCGTCTGCGCGGCTCAGGCAGACCCGACTGCTGGTTGGAAGTCAAGAGCGTTACACTGCGACAGGGTCATCAAGCCCGTTTTCCGGATGCGGTGACCCGGAGAGGTCGCCACCATCTGGAAATACTGCAACAGGTCGTTTTGCAGGGGATGCGAGCAGTCCAGTTGTTCGTCGTGCAGCGAGAGGATTGCCAAGGCTTTGCCCCGGCTGCCACGATCGATCCGGCGTACTCGGATGCCCTGCACCAGGCCCGATGCCAGGGTGTGGAGATTTTGGCCTATGACTGCGTTCTTCAGCCTCCGGAATGGAGCATCCGGAAAGCCATGGCGTTGGATTTTTGAGTGTCCATTGGGAGGAGCGGAGAGAGGGGTGCCCCTGTCGCAACCTGTCGCGCCGTGTCGGGTTTTTCCGACTGGCGGCAAGGGGGCGTGTTGGCGGTTCTGGTGTTTCGCAACAGGGTGGCACACAGGCCAACCCGTGTGGTTGGGACGAATTTATGATCTCGGAATGGATGGATGTCCAATCGTTCGGGTGGGATTGCTGGTTGGCGATGCTCGTGCTGAGGGATTCTGTTACGTTCCAGAGGGCGTGGATATGAGTGCCAGCTTCGCCATCACCACCTCACCATCTTCTTTTTCTTTCAGGCTTTCCAAGATTGATTCAGAAAATTTGGTGGTGCCTTACGTTAACCTAATAGGTCGGGATGGAAATGAAATCCACTCATGAACCGTCCATACATGATCAGCGAGGCCAGCAGCCATGGCTGGTGTTC
>JADGAB010000377.1 GCA_015232245.1 Magnetococcales bacterium
GACCCCTATCAAGTGAAACGACGCATCCCGAAATGGTTGCGGTTTAAAGTCAAAACCCTGGGGGAGGAATCCCCCAGACCCCCGCTTTTTTTTCACAAGTTTACTTTGCCAAGGCTCTGCGGATCAACGCCACGTGACAATGACACAGAGAGTCCTCCCGGGGGGGCAACCCTTCGTTTTCCATGCGGCAGAAGTCGGTATGATCCCCGCCGCCGTGAGGCACCTTGCGCAACACCTGACGCAACGCCGCCACATCCGCCTCGGCCCGTTCCGCCCGTCGCCGGGTCTCTTCCAGCTCCCTGGTCATGGGAGTCACCCCGCCACGGCGGCCAGCAGCGCGTCTGCCACCTGCTCCTGCTGTTCGGCGGTCAGATAGGGGTGCATGGGCAACGAGATCACCTCACGGGCGGCCTGCACCGCGTTGGGGAACGCCTCCCTGGCATATCCCAACCCGGCAAACACCTCCTGATGATGCAAGGGAATCGGATAATGCACCGCCGTGGGAATGCCGGCCTTGGCCAGGACTCCCCGGACCCGCTCCCGGTCCGCCACCCGGACCGTGTACTGGGCGAAAACGCTTAAATTTTCCGGACGGATCACCGGAATGACCACCTTGCCCCCCAACCGCGTCCCGTAGCGGGCCGCCACCTCCTGACGGGCCTGGATCTCCTGTTCGAAATGGGGCAGCTTGGCCAGCAGAATCGCCGCCTGCAGGCTGTCCAGACGACCGTTGATCCCGAGCAGGGCATGACGGTACGGCTCGATCTGACCGTGTTCCCGGATCACCTTGAGTTTCCTGGCCAGCTCTTCATCGTTGGTGAAGGCCATGCCTCCATCCCCGTAACACCCCAACGGCTTGGCGGGAAAGAACGAGGTGGCCCCCGCCGTGGTCAGACCGCAGGAACGACGCCCCTTGTGCGCGGCGCCGAAGGATTGACAGCCATCCTCCAGCACGAACAGGTCATGGGCCTGGGCTGTGGCGTTGATGGCGTCCAGATCGGGACACTGGCCGAAGATGCTCACCGGCATGATCCCCCGGGTGCGGGGGGTGATGGCGGCCTCGATCCGGTTGGCGTCGAGATTCAGGGTATCGGCTTCCACATCCACGAACACCGGTTTGGCGCCTGTCAGGGCGATGGTTTCCGCGGTGGCGATGAAGGTGAACGGGGTGGTGATCACCTCATCTCCCGGACCGACATTCCAGGCCATCAGCAGGGCCAGCAGGGCGTCCGTGCCCGAGGAGAATCCCACCCCGTGGGCGCACCCCACGAATCCGGCCAGGGCCTCTTCCAGGGCCTTGACCTGGGGACCGTTGATGTAACGGGAGGAGTCCAGCACCTCCTGGATGGCCTGATTGATTTCCGTGCGCAGCATCCGGTATTGGGCTTGCAGATCGATGAATTCCATGGCGTGTGACAACTCCTCGGCTTTCAGGAGAACAGGATTTCGTGTTCCAGCAGTTGCTGGATGGTTTCCCGGGGACGGACCACGGCGAAACGATCTTGACGGACCATCACCTCGGCGGCGCGGGGCCGGGAGTTGTAGTTGCTGCTCATGGTGAAGCCGTAAGCGCCGGCGGAGCGCACCGCCAGCAGTTCCCCGGCGAGAAACTCCGGGATCATCCGATCCCGGGCGAGAAAGTCGGCGGATTCACAGATCGGTCCCACCACATCCGCCAGGATCTCTTCCCGGTCGAAACGTCGCGTCACCGGCAGAATGGCATGATGGGCGTCGTAGAGGGCCGGACGGATCAGATCGTTCATGCCCGCGTCGGTGAT
Organism: Magnetococcales bacterium; assembly: GCA_015232245.1. GTDB lineage: Bacteria > Pseudomonadota > Magnetococcia > Magnetococcales > Magnetaquicoccaceae > Magnetaquiglobus. The sequence continues at coordinate 1,779 of JADGAB010000377.1, forward strand.
GATGAAACGTTTTTCCTCTCCCTGTTTCACATACTCCACCCGGGCCACCAGCACCCCCGCGTTGCCCACGATCACCCGGCCCGGCTCTAAAATGAGCACCACCTCCAGACCTTGCAGTTCGTGGAGCAGCGCCTCGGCGTAGCGTTCCGGATGGGGCGGGATCTGCTGGGAGTCGTAGGGAATTCCCAGACCGCCCCCCAGATCCAGATAACGGATGGGAATCCCCTCGCGCCGCAGCTCCACCAGCAGCCGTTTGACCCTTTTCAGGGCATCGACAAAGGGTTCCAGAGTGGTCAACTGGGAGCCGATGTGACAATCCAGACCAATCGGACGCACATGCTCCAATCCGGCGGCCAGACGGTACAGCTCCGCGGCCTGGGTGTGGGGAATGCCGAACTTGTTGCGCTTCAGACCGGTGGAGATGTAGGGATGGGTGGCCGGATCCACATCCGGATTGATCCGCAGGGCGATGGGGGCCTTCAGACCCATGCGGCCCGCCAGCGCGTTGATGCGCATCAGTTCGCCCTGGCTCTCCACGTTGAACATGAGCACTTCGTGTTCCAGCGCGGCCTGGATCTCCGCGCTGCTTTTGCCCACCCCGGAAAAAACCACCCGACTCCCCGGACATCCCACCCGGCGCACCCGTTCCAGCTCGCCGCCGGAAACGATGTCGAATCCGGAACCCCGGCGCGCCAGAGTGTCGAGCACCGCCAGCGAACTGTTGGCCTTCACCGAATAGCAGATCAGATGCTCCACGCCGGCGAAGGCGTTGTGGAAAACATCGAAATGGCGTTCCAGGGTGGCCTGGGAATAGCAATAAAACGGGGTTCCCACGCTGGCGGCGATCTGGTCCAGGGGAACCTGTTCGCAGTGCAGCCGGTGGTCCAGGTAGCGGAAGTGATCCATGGTGGCCGGTCCGGTGCTGGTTTCAGGAGGCGGGAGAAGCGGATTGTTCGGTTTTTTTCTTCTCCTCCTTGCCGGGCAGATAAAGCTCACTCTTGTGGCCGCAACCCGCGACAAGCAGGCCGAGGGTGACCAGCAGGGCAGGCAAAAGCGTGTGGCGAGGTTG
>JADGAB010000378.1 GCA_015232245.1 Magnetococcales bacterium
GGGGTGAGCGGGGGGGGGCGGTTCGGGTACCTCCTGTTTTATAGTTTCGGATTCTACGTCAGCAGGCCGCGGGCGGTGCGGGGGGTGTGGGAGGGGGGGATGTCCTTCCATGGGGGGCTGCTGGGGGTTTTGCTGGCGGGCTATCTGTTTGCCCGGAAACACCGATTGGGGTTTCTGGTGCTGGGGGATCTGCTGGCCGTGGTGACTCCGCTGGGGCTGCTGCTGGGGCGCATCGGCAATTTCATCAACGGCGAGCTGTGGGGACGGACCACGGATCTGCCCTGGGGAGTGGTTTTTCCCGGCGCCGGAGCGGTGCCCCGTCATCCGAGTCAACTCTACGAGGCGGGACTGGAAGGGGTGCTGCTGCTGATCGTCATGCTTGTTCTGGGTCGGCATCGGCGCGCTCCGGGATTGCTGGGCGGGGTGTTTCTCACCGGCTACGCCCTGTGTCGCATGCTGGTGGAGCTTGTGCGGGAGCCGGATGCCCATCTGGGAATTCTGGCGGGCGGCATGACCATGGGGCAATGGCTGAGCCTGCCCATGGTGGTCATCGGATTGGGTCTGATCGCGCATGCGCGGCGCACTTCGGGCGCCGGGATGCGGTGACCGGTTCCGGCACTCTTGTTCCCAGGGAGGTGGTGGACTCCCTGCCGGAGAGTCCAGGGGTCTACCGGTTTCTGGACGGAGAGGGCAAGGTTCTGTATGTGGGCAAGGCCAAATCCCTGAAAAAAAGGGTGGCCTCCTATTTTCACCAGCCGGGATCGGCGCGGATTCTGGCCATGCTGGCCCGGGCCCGGGATCTGGCCATCGTGGTCACGGCCACGGAACAGGACGCCCTGATCCTGGAGGCCAATCTGATCCGTCGGTTGCAACCGCCCTATAATGTGCTGCTCAAGGATGACAAATCCCATCCCTGGTTGCGTCTGACCATCGATCAGCCCTTTCCCCGTTTGACTTTGCACCGGGGGCCGCGTCAGCCGAAGGAGCGTTATTTCGGGCCCTATCCCAGCGTGCACGCGGTGCGGGAGACTTTGCGGTGGATGCAGGGGATCTTTCCCTTGCGCCAGTGCGAGGATCGGCAGTTTTCCACCCGGCGGCGTCCCTGTCTGCAGCATCAGATCAAGCGGTGTCACGCCCCGTGCATGGGGTTGATCGATCAGGAGAGCTATGCCCGCCTGGTGCGGGAGACGATCCTGTTTCTGGAAGGCCGGGACCGGCAGTTGACCGAAGGTCTGACCCGGGAGATGTGGCAGGCATCCCAGGAGCGGCGTTTCGAGGAGGCGGCCCGGTTGCGGGATCGGATCAAGGCCATCACGCACGTGCAGACGCAACGCCGTTCCAACCTGAAACAGGGGACGGATCTGGATGTGATCTGCGTCACCACCACGCCGGGACCGGCTTCGCTCCAGGTGTTTTTCGTGCGGGACGGGATCAATCTGGGCAACCAGTCCCACTTTCCGGAAAATACCGACGAGCTGGAACCGGCGGAGATTCTGGAGTCGTTCATCAGTCTGTTTTATTCTCCGGAGAGCGGGGAGGCGGGAGGGGTGGAGACCCCGTTGCCCCCTCCGGAGATTCTGGTCAATCTGCCGGTCGAAGAGGTTGTCTGGCTGGAGTCCACCTTGAGCCGTCTGCGGGGAGGCAAGGTCCACATCCGCATTCCCGAACGGGGCGAGAAGCGCAAGCTGGTGGAGTTGGCCCTGGCCAACGCGGAAGGGGCCAAGGTGCGCAGCTTAAGCGGCAAACGGGCCAACCGGCAACTGCTGACCGAGCTGGCGTCGATTCTGGAACTGCCCCGGGTGCCGGAACGGATCGAAGGGTATGACATCTCCCACATCCAGGATCAGCATGTGGTGGCCTCCCTGGTGGCCTTTGGTCCCGAGGGGATGTTGAAACGGGCCTATCGGCGTTATGCCATCCAGGATCCCGCCTCGGTGGACGACACCGCCCGCATGGCCGAGGTGCTCAGGCGCCGGTTTCGCGCCGGAGGAGACAAGGAGGGGAGCGCCTGGCCGGATCTGGTGCTGCTCGATGGGGGCAGGGGGCAGTTGCATGCCGTCATGGAGGTGGCGGACGATCTGGGCATCACCGGCGTGGCCTTTTGCGCCATGGCCAAGGGGCCGGATCGCGACGCGGGCCGGGAAAGCCTTTTCTTGCCGGGACGCTCCGAACCGATTATACTGCCGGAGCGTTCACCAGTTCTGTTCATGCTGCAGAACATCCGGGACGAGGCGCACCGGTTTGCCATAACCTATCATCGGAGCAGCCGGGAGAAGGATCAGGTGCGCTCTGTGCTGGATCGCATTCCCGGAATCGGGCCGGAAAGAAAACGGGCGTTGTTGCGCCGTTTTGGTTCGGTGCGCGCCATTCGCGCCGCAGATGTCGAGGCGTTGGCCGGGGTTCCGGGCATCTCCCCGGCACTGGCGGAAATCATTGTCCATACCCTGCGGGACTGTCAGGAAATCGTTTGAGACCGGATTGATGACCTGGAATTTACCCAACATACTGACTGCCACGCGCATTGCGCTGATCCCCTTTTTCATCGGCTGCGCCTATCTGCCGGATCGATGGGGACTGATCATGTCGGCGCTCTTTTTCAGTCTGGCCGCCCTCACCGACTGGGCCGACGGCTACATCGCCCGTCGTTCCGGTCTGCTGACCGATTTTGGCCGCTTCTTCGACCCCGTGGCCGACAAACTGCTGGTGATCTCCGCCATCGTGCTGCTCCTCTCCCTGGAACGGGCGCCGTTCTCCCTGGTCTTGATCATTCTGGCGCGGGAGATCACCGTCATGGCCCTGCGGGAACGGATGGCCGGTCTGGGTCGTTCGGTG
>JADGAB010000379.1 GCA_015232245.1 Magnetococcales bacterium
GGCTGGATGGTCCAGGAGACTAGCAGTGGGGTGAGAAGAAAGTCAAGCGGAACTATGATGCACCGCAAAAATTTTTTGACCTTCATTACACCTCCCCTGACCGGTGGGTCCGCTGCCGTGAGGAGAGCGACATCATAATGCCAAATCAGGCGGATTGCTTCAAGAAAAAATTTTGCTGCGCCGCAATAAACATGCTTCTAATTGGTTGCGCATTCGTGTATGATCCCTGCCAGTCTGACAGCAGGCGGCGCTGATCGGACCAGGAATTCGAAGAAGTAAATATCAGATGCTTCTAATATTCGATTTTATTGATATTAGGCGCGTCTAATATTAGACAATGTGAATGATCTGGCAATCTGGTAATGAAATGGCCTCTCCCGTGGTTGAAAGAGATTTAAGCTTGTTTTCGAGGCCCATGGGGTACCATGTCAACTCTGGGGAGTGACGCACCATGACCGGATATTCCCGTGTATTATTTCCCTGGGAAATGGTGGCGCCGGATTCCTGTCCGGAGGATCGATGCGACAAACCGAGCCGGCGTTGGCAACGGGCGGTGGAGGGTGGTCAGATTCAGCGGGATGCCCTGCAGGAGGCGATCCTCCCTTTGATGGATCAGGTGGCCGCCGGAGTGCGGCAGCCGGTGCATCGGGTGGTGTGGCGCGGGGTGGAGGTGTGGCGCGGGGAGGGGGGTGAGTTGCCTGAAGTGCGAGGCGTTTACCTCCACGGGGATGTGGGCCGGGGAAAATCCCAGATGATGCAGTGGCTGTTCGACAGCGTATCCCTCACGGAAAAGCGTCGCGTCCATTTTCATCCCTTCATGGAAGAGTTGCATCATCGCCTGCATCAGGCCAAACCGCCGGGCAATGTGGATCTGGTGCTCTACGTGGCCAGTCAACTCTCCGCCGAGGCGCGGCTGTTGTGTTTCGACGAGTTCTATATCACCACCATCGCCGACGGGGTGCTTCTGGGGAGGCTGCTCTCCGCCATGCACCACTGCGGCGTGACCCTCTGCGCCACCAGCAACTGGGCCCCGGATCATCTCTTTCAGGACGGCTACAACCGGGCCAGCGTTCTGCCCTTCATCGAGCGGCTCAAAAGTCGCATCCATGTCTGTGAACTGGGTCGCGGAGTGGACTGGCGCCGCCGGGTTCCCGGCCCCCTCAATGGAGCGACCCATACCGCCGAAGAGTGCTTCCTGAGCCTGACCGGCAACCGCCCCACCCCTTCCTCCATTCTGCTGCGCCACACTCTGGTTTCCGTGCGCGGCGTGGAAAACGGGGTTTTCTGGTTTGGTTTCGAGGCGTTGTGCAACAGCATGCTGGGGCGCGCCGAATACATGAATCTCTGCCGCCAGGCCCGCACGGTGATCATCTCCGGAGTGCCGCAACTCTCCGCCGATGACGCGGATGCCGCCATGCGTTTTGTGGTGCTGGTCGATCTGTTGTATGAACATCGCATTCCCGTGCGGGTGCATGGGTCTGTCGCCCTGGAGGATGCCTGCATGGATGGTCCAGCCGCCTTTGCCTGGCGTCGTTCCGTCTCCAGGGTCCATGAATTGAGCCGGCTGGGCGAATGTCCGGAGTGAGAATTTCCAACCCACCATTGTCGAAACAAGGCGTCCAAGTAAGGAGAGCATGCATGCCCAAGGATACTGTCACCATCCGAGACAATCGCAACAATCGCGAAGTCGAATTTCCCATCCTCCATGGCAGCGAGGGGCCGGCGGTCTTTGACATCTCCCGCCTCTATCCGGAAATGGGTCTGTTCACCCTGGATCCGGGTTTTCGGTCCACCGCATCCTGTACCAGCAAGATCACCTTCATCGATGGCGAGGAGGGGATCCTGTTGTATCGGGGCTATCCGGTGGAACAGTTGGTGGAGAAATGCGACCATCTGGAGGTTTGTTACCTGCTGCTCAACGGTGAACTGCCCACGGCCCAGAAGAGTGTGGAGTTCAGAAAGATCGTCACCAACCATACCATGATGCACGAGCAGTTGTTGATGATGTATCGCGGTTTCCGTCGCGATGCCCATCCCATGGCCATCCTGGTGGGCGTGGTCGGGGCGCTGTCCGCCTTCTATCATGACTCTTTGGATATCCGCGATCCCCGGCAGCGTCTGGTTTCGGCCTTCCGCATCATCGCCAAGATGCCCACCATCGCGGCTGCGGCCTATAAATATTACGCCGGTCAGCCTTTCGTCTATCCCCGCAACGATCTGGGTTACGCGGAAAACTTCCTGCACATGCTCTTCGCGGTTCCTTGTGGTGAATACAAAGTTTCGCCGGTCCTGGCCAAGGCTCTGGACCAGATCATGATCCTCCACGCCGATCATGAACAGAACGCCTCCACCTCCACCGTGCGTCTGGCAGGTTCCTCCCAGGCCAACCCCTTCGCCGCCATTTCCGCCGGCGTGGGCTCCCTCTGGGGCCCGGCCCACGGCGGCGCCAACGAGGCGGTCCTCAAAATGTTGAAGGAGATCGGCACTCCGGAACGGATCCCGGAATTCGTCAAACGGGCCAAGGATCCGGATGATCCGTTCCGTCTCATGGGCTTTGGTCATCGGGTCTACAAGCATTACGACCCGCGCGCCCTGATCCTGCGCAAGACCGCCAAGGAGGTTCTGGAGGAGTTGGGCCACATCTATGATCCCCTGTTCCATGTCGCCCTGGAGTTGGAAAAGATCGCTCTGGAAGACGAGTATTTCATCCGCAAGAAGCTCTATCCCAATGTGGACTTCTACTCGGGGGTGATCCTGTCGGCCATGGGGATTCCCACCAACATGTTCACGGTCATCTTCGCGGTCTCCCGTTGCATCGGCTGGAT
>JADGAB010000037.1 GCA_015232245.1 Magnetococcales bacterium
TGTTGGATCGGGTCATGAAAGCGGTCTTGCAACGGGTGAGCGAAGCCGCCGTCTCCGTGGACGGAGAAGATGTGGGGGCCATCGGTTTGGGATTGCTGGTCCTGCTGGCCGTGGAACGGGGAGACGGGGAACGGGAAGTCGAGAAAATGGTCCGCAAGATCGCCGGGTTGCGGGTCTTTTCCGACGAACGTGGCCGGATGAATCTTGCCCTGTCCGCCGTGGGAGGGAGCGTGCTGGCCATCTCCCAGTTCACCCTGGCCGCCACTCTGGAACGGGGATTCCGTCCCTCCTTCGATGGCGCGGAAGAACCGGAACGGGCCCGTCACCTGTTCGAATGCTTCTGTCAGCGTCTGGCGGAGGCGGGCGTTCCCGTGGCCACCGGTCGCTTCGGCGCCGACATGCGGGTGCGTCTGATCAACGAAGGGCCAGTGACCTTTGTCTTGGAGTTTGCCGCTTCGACAGATGACGCGACGTAATCAGCATGGGTGTGGCTTCGGGGAGTGCCGGGATGGGCTTGTGGGCTGAAGAAAGGGTGCCCGGCCTGGTCAGACGGGGAGAACCCAACTGATCGATCAACGCCAGCCATTTGACGCTTTTCTCTTTGAAAAGCCGTTCGGACCGCTCCGTGGTCCACTCCAGAAACGGGGCCGGATTGAGAAATTGATGAATGAAGCGGATCTCATAGTGCAGATGAGGCGCGGTGACAATGCCGCTGTTGCCGGTCATGCCGATCAGATCCCCTTTCCGGACAAAATCCCCTGCCTTGACCTGAACCTTGTTGAGATGACCGTAGGTGGTGTGAAAGCCGAAATTGTGCTGCAGACTGATCACCTGACCCAGCCCGTTCATGCCCAGTTTGCCGGTATCCACCCCGGCGAACTCCACCACACCGTCCGCGGTGGCGGTAATGGGGGTGTTCATCGGCGCCTGCAGATCCACCCCGGGATGAAAACGGGTCTCCTGCATGGTGGGATGCATGCGGAAACCAAAAGGACTGTTGATGTGAACCTCGGGAAGCGGATGCCCCGTGGGGACGCTTTTTGCAAAAATCTTTTTTTGTTCGCGGCTTAACAGGTAGGGGTCCAAGGCTTCCAGCAGGGATTCGTTGACATGTACCTCCAGGGGCGACAAACCTTTGTGTGAAACGTGAGCTGCTGGTAACATCTCAGGGTCCACCTCCTGGGTCTCGCCGGGTTCGCTCACCGGCGCGAACAATCCTTCCAGAGCCTCCATGGCCGGAAGCAGTGTTTGATCCCCTGAAACAATCGAGAGAGGCTGGACCCGTTCGTTGTTGAGCGCTGGAGGTTTCTCCCCAGAATATACCCGGACCATTGGCGTGGGAGTCGGTGGATACGGGAATGAAAAACCGACGCCGCCATGGGTGTTCAGCCACGATGTGGCCGCCATGCTGCCCAACAGGGCAGGAACCAGCAGCGTGAACAGCCGGGGAAAGATTTCATTCTTGAAAATGTGGGTCAGAAGATCCCCGTTCATCGGCAGGGCGCGGAGAGGATGGTTGCGCAGGGATGCTGGAATGAGATATAAGGATTGCATGCAGAAATCTCCTGGATAAGAAGTCCGTGCCCGAGTTTTATTTATCGGGTCCGGCGCGCTGCAGGTGAGGGATTTTTGCATGGGATCCAATCCGGAGCAGTTCAACTTTTATTAATTTTGGAACCAGGTCTTGCCGTGAAAATCTTGATTGCCGATGATGATCAGAACAGTCGAGTGATTCTGACCTCCATCCTGGGCCCCCACGGGGAGTGCCACGAGGTGGGGAATGGGGCCGAAGCCGTGGCTGCTTTCAAGGCGGCCCTGGACGAAAATCAGCCGTTTCAACTGGTCTGCATGGATATCATGATGCCGGAAATGGATGGTCAGGAGGCGGTGCTCGCCATACGCGCCGAGGAGAAGGGGCGGCAGGTCTCCTCCAACGACGAGACCGTGGTAATCATGACCTCCGCTCTGGACACTCTGGATTCGATCATCCGTTCCTTTGATCAGGGGGGATGCAACGCCTATCTGGGAAAACCGATCCGTCGGGCCGCGTTGCTGGAAAAGGTTCGCAATTACGGTTTGATCTGACCAGGCTCAAAGTGTTGCGAGCCGCAAGCACGTCCGGGAAATGGTGATGAACAGTTCTGGTTACTCAAAGACCGCCGTCAAGATTCTTGAGGCTTCGCTGCCGTTGTTTGCCGCCCGAGGTTACAACGGCGTGGCGATGCGGGACATCGCCCAGACCGTCGGCATAACCGCCGCCGCTCTGTACAACCATTTCTCCGGCAAGGAGACGCTCTATTTCAAGGCGTTGGAGTATGCCTTCGCCGACAAGGTGGATAACCTCTCCGCCGGATTGACCATCGCCGGTGGTTCCGAGGAGCGTTTGCGACACCTGATCTCCTTCTGGATAGAGATTGTCGGCGGGGATGTGATTCTGCGTTCGCTGCTGCAACGCGAGATGAGCGATGCCGATGAACAGCGACTGCGCTTGTTGCTGGATCGGGTCTTCCTGCCGGTCTATGAAGGGAGTCGGGCGACTCTGGTGGAGATGTCGGCAGGACGCATGGATGCTCATGTCCTGTTTTTTTTTTTTTTTTGAGTGGTGCTCTCCCATTTTCAACTGGCGCCGATCCGGAAACGTCTGCCGGGCACCAACTCGCTGCATGAAGAATCGGAATGGATTGCCGCCCATTTCGCTCAACTGTTGTATCACGGTTTGGATTCTGCCGGTCATCAGGCATGAGCCCAGGTGTCGGAGAGCAGGAACCGTTTTCCCTTCAGACCCCCCTGGCGGCGGCTCTGGCCCGTTATCTGGAACAGATCTCAGCCCGCAAATCCGTGGAACTGCATGAACGGGAACAACGCAAGGCCCGTCAGATCGCGACCCGTCTGGGAAACCTGCCTCTCGGTGAGGTGACTGCCATGGATCTGGCCGGTTATCGGGATCATCGTCTGCGTCAGGCATCCGCCCCGATTGTGCAGGGGGATCTGGATCTGCTGCGTGAACTCTTCGAAGTGGTTATCGGCACGTGGGGAGTGGCGCTGGAGGGCAATCCGGTCCATGGAATTTCCGCCCCACTGGCAGCGCCGGACCGATCTCACACCCTGGGTGCCGGAGAACTGGTGCGTCTGTTGGCAGCCTGTGACCGTCGTCCCTCCCCCCTGTTGGGGTGGATCGTGCGGATTGCCTTGCAGACCGCCATGAGCAAGGATGAGATCCTGAAAATCCGCCAGGAGGATCTGGATCTGAAAGCCAGGATCCTGACCATTCCCAGGACGCTGAGTCGTGCCTCCCGTCAGGTGGCTTTGAGCCGGGAGGCGGTGGGATTGTTCCGAGATGCTTTGAGTTATCCGGAGCGTCCGGATGACGAGGATTTATTGTTCTTTGGCGCCATGGGCTCCCTGGGCGTGCGGCGTCCCCTGGCCATTGACAAGGCGTTTCGCGCGGTGGTGCTGCAGGCGCGTTTGAAAGGGTTTCGTTTCAGCGATCTGCGTCAGGAGGCTCTCTCCCGTTTGCGGGCCGCAGGCTTGAGCGAAGTCGAGGTGTTCACCCTGGCGGGTATGTCGTTGCCCCGGGGAGGCGGTCGTCCTGTCAAGCCCGCTGTGATGGATCTGGTGGCGCGACTGGATGCCGTGGGCTTTGGAATCCGACGCTCAGGACGCAGGGGTATGTAAACGGTTGAGAAAAAAGCGGGGGTCTGGGGGATTCTTCCCCAAGGGTTTTGACTTTCAAGTATAAAAATTTTCAATAATTTGATTTTTAGAGGAATTTTTATGTTTTAAAGTCCCAAGGGTCTTATTCCTGGATCCCGCCAGGGGGATTATCCCCCTGGATTCCTGTTAAGCAAAACACCCCATCCCGGGAAGGTGGAGTTCAAGAGGCCCTTTCCACCTGATCGAGGATCGCGGCAGCGATCTTGTTGGGTTGGAATTTGGGAATGAAGGCGTCGGCTCCCATCTGCGCGGCCTTGTCCTGGTTGGACTTGTTGCTCAGGGAACTGTGCAGCGCCAGATGGATGTGGGCCAGCTTGGGATTCTGTTTGACCTTGCGGGTGAAGGTGAAGCCATCCATGACCGGCATTTCGATGTCGGAGAAGATGATGTTGTAGGGGAGGTTTCCGCTGGCCAGGCAGCGTTCCAGCTCTTCCAGGGCCTTGTCCGCGCTGTCGAAGAGGGTGTGACGCAATCCCAGCTGGGTGAAGGCCGAGGCCATGAGCTGCCGGGCGGCGTTGGAGTCGTCCACGGCCAGGACATGGAATTTATCGATTTGCAGTTTTCCGGCCCGCTGGGTCATCTCCGAGGAGATGGCGTCCTCGATGCCGATGATGTCCCCGAGGATTTTTTCCACGTCGAGGATCTGCACCGTGCGATCATTGTCATAGGTGATGGCGGTGAGATAGCTGGCGCCATAGAGGGAGCCATCGGGTTTGATGACATCCCCCCAGCTTTTCTGGATCAGCCGATCCGGTTCGCTGACCAGAAAACCTTGAATGGAGGTGCTGTATTCGCACACCAGCACATAGCTCAGGCGGTCCCGGAAGGAGATGGGTTCCAGCCCCATGGCTTCGGAGAGATCCAGTAGATTGATGGCGTGTCCACGAAAGTCGATGGTCCCCTTGATGGCCGGATGGGATTGGGGAATGCGGGTGATGGCTTTGGGACACTCCAGGATTTCGATGATCTTGAAGACGTTCAGGCCGTAGAGTTGGCCATCGGTCAGGACAAAGGTCAGCATTTCCATTTCATTGCTGAAAGCGAGGTTGGCGCGTTTGTTGACATCGGCCAGGAAGTTGTCTGACATGGTAAATCTCCTTGCTGCTGTCCTTTATCCGGTTTGTTTGGAGGTCATGATGAAATACCGAAGTGACAGCATACACCTGTTTGCGGTGAAATGCCGGGTTTTTTCGCATTGTATCGGCAAGATTTTACTGATCGTGTGGTTACTGACTCCTTGTTCGGTTGTTGCCGCGGAGTGGCAGGGGCGGGTGGTGCGGGTAGTGGATGGGGATACTTTGGAGGTGATGCGGGACGGTCATGGGGAGCGGATCCGACTGGCCGGGGTGGATTCTCCGGAGCACGGTCAGCCTTTTGCCGAGGAGGCCAAGGCGTTTGCCAGACAGAGGGTGGACAAACGCATGGTGACTGTGCGGGAAAAGGAGCGGGATCGTTATGGTCGTCTGGTGGCCTGGGTGACGCCTCCCGGAGAGGAGGAGTTGGGAGCGGCTTTGGTGCGTGTCGGTCTGGCCTGGCGACACATCGCCTATTCCCGGGATCCCCATCTGATGGAACTGGAAAAAGCCGCCCGGAGCAAACGTCTCGGGTTGTGGTCCGATCCCCATCCCACCCCTCCCTGGGAGTGGAAGCGGAACCATCCCCGCAAGGGCAGGGATCGGGAGGAGTAGAGGGGGCGAACCCGGCTCACTCTCCCAATTGCAAAGCCATGTAGCGCTCCAGCAGGGGAACCTGAAACGCATACCCTCCATCCTGGTTGCGGGTCACGATCTCCCGGCGCAACAGACGCCGCAGCGCCAGACTGTGCTGTTTGGGATTCACATCCTCCTGGCGATGGATGCGGGTCAGCAGCGTTTTTTCTTCGTCTTTGAGTTGGCGCCACCACTCATGGAAGAACCCTTCGCCCACTTCAAAGGCGTCGGGTACCACGGCCTCCACATCCGCTGCATTGATCCGGGCATGTTTGGTTTCATTCAATCTCTCTACAAGAAGCTGGCAGAGGAGTTGTACCAGATACGGATGGCCATGGGTGAGGTGGAGAATCGACTCCACCGCTTCCATTGTGTAAATGTCCGGAAACTCCGGGATGGGCTTCAGAATCAACTCCCGGGCCTCCTCAGTTTTCAGGAAGCTGACGGTGATGGTCTGGGAGTTGATCAGGCAGTCTGACCAGTAATCCGGCAAGTCATTCAGCGGATGAACTCCGCTGAACAGCACCACCCAGCGATGGCGGTGCTGGGCCACATGGCGCAGGAAGTTGAGCAGACTTTTGTCTCCCTGGGTGCGCTCCACCACCTCCCCGAGCCGTTCGAATTCGTCCAGGCAGAGCAGGAAGCGTTTGTCAGGATCCAGGATCTTTTCCGCCTGCTCCATCCAGTAGAGCAGCGCGCGCAGAGGATCGTTTTGCAAATCAGCGGCAGATAACATTGGAAGATGAAGATTGCGACTCATGCGGGCAGAGTGAACGATTGCCTTGGCCAGGGATTCGGTGATGCTGACAAGGTTGGATGAAATGGAGAGTCCCTGACAGTCAACGATCAGGGGGATCCATTCCGGTCCCATTTTTTCCGGCAGGAAGTTGAGGCTGGAACTTTTGCCGGTCCGTCTTCCCCCGAGGAGCAACAGAATGGGGGGGTGTGGTGCAAGAGCCAGTTCTTCCACCCGCCAGAACAATTCTGCTCTGCCTTTGAATTGTGAACCGGAGTAGGCGGGCAGCAAAGGAACACCGGCAACATAGGGATTTTGTATGGCGCCGAGTTCTCTGGCCGCCTCTTCCAGGCTGTTGCGGGTGGTTTCCAGAACCTCCAGCCAACGGTTGATCACCATGCCCCAGGCCGAGGCCCGTTCGGCGCTTTTCTCAAATGTCAGAGATTTTTTCAGCTCCTGCAGTTTTCCCAGGGGAAATTTCAACGATTCCAATTGGTGATACGCTGTGGATGCATCCAAAGACGTTTGCACACCGTGGGCAATATCCAACAGTTTCGGAAGGTATATCCCGAACGCTTCCGGGCAGGGTTGGGGTATCCAACGCAAATTGGAGGCCAGGGAAGCAATTTCCTGGCTGGTGGTTCTTTGTCCAGCCTCCTCCAGGATGATTTTCTCCGTGAGTCTGGCCGATCTCTCCTGCTGATTGGTGGATGTGGTCAGGTATTCCAGAAATTCAAGAGCCTTTTGTGGCTCCTGACGGTAGGCGGCCAGTACCATGGTATCCAAAGAGGGCAACGGAAGATGGCATATCTGATCGGCGTAAAGCGGGGTCCATTGCAGGGCTTCGGCGGGTTTGTTCTTCCCATAAAATCCATAGAGAATCAGTAACCACAAACATTCGAAAAGCCAGAATGGTACTCTGAAGAGACTTGCCAATCCTATAATTAAAAATATTTTGTCTTCAATGATATAAATAAAAGCGATGACGGAAAAAGCTACTGCTATATTCTTGTGTAGTCTATTGTCAATGGAGTGTAGAAATAAATGAGCAACGGTCGCATAAAATATTACTGAAGCCAGCATGGTGATATATGCTAAATTTGTATAATTAGATAGACTTAGAATTGTTTTTGATAATATTACTAAAGATGTTGATGCTGGAAAGAGAGCAAGTATGACACCTTTTTCTTTGAATACCATACTAGAAACTATACCTATAAGAATAAATATATAAGGACGTAAATTCTCTGGTATGATTGACGACAAATTTGTTATTGTTTTTGTGTCTATCTGAATATGCGTGATAGGTTGAAAGATGTTCGGGATGGCATGGTTGATTATCAATAAAATGGAAGTTACCGCCAACAGTAATATCTTTGGGCTATTAATGTCAGTTTTTACTGACAATATACCAATAAGCCAGCCTATTATAAACAGAAGAATTAACAGGTTGTCTATAGGAGGATCAATTAAACCGAGTGCGATCACAGAAAAGAATACGGCCATCCACCAGACTTGGCGCGCGAATTTGCGCAGGAGTGGATTGCTGGAGAATTCGTCCCGGAATTGTAGCGGATTTGTGGTCGGGGTCAGTTGCGGGTGAATTGATGCAAGCCATACTTTATAGGTGAATGGCTTGAAGATGCTCCAATAGAGAATGGTAAAACATTCCTTGAGCCAACAGGAAATGGCGGATATTAAAATGGTCATTAACGATCCGAGAAGCGTGATTAGGGTTGGATTGCCTGGTTGTTGCTCTCCAACCAATCGAGCACGTCCCTATGAACCTGGATCTCCTGATGGAATTTTTTGCGTGCCTGCTCAATTCCACCAGACGTTCGAGTTTCGATGGTGTCGGTGGCTGCCAGTGCCAGTGCGAAGGGATGATTTTTGCCCAGGAAACGGATCTCCTCTTTTTCTCTTTTGTAAAATTGCGATGCCCTTAAGAATAATCCTATTTCTTTTTCTTTGAATCCACCGAGGTTGATATGGTTTCCACCATTGAAGAATTCCGATGTCAGCTTGCATATAAATTTTAATCTTCCTAATGGTATTATGGATGTTATGATCAACATAATCATGCTGCGATTCGTCAATGAACGCATATTGTTAAAAAAATTATTATCAAATTGGTCGATCCGTTTTAGCAATACTTCGAATTCATCGATGCAGAGTATTGGGCATATCTTTGATTGTTCAAAATCAAGCAATGCTGATTCAAAATCCTGGTAATTATCAACATTATGTAGGCTTTTAATAATTTTTGTATGCGACGGAACTGTGGTATCAGCCGCTCTGCGAAGCCCGTCAGCGATTGTTTGGTAGAATAGCATGGTAGATGTACAGTTTATTGCCTTCAGATCAATGTAGGCTACAATATATTTGGTCCTGTTTTCGACGCTGTTTTGCCACGTTTGATAGAAGTGATACATCAAAGAAGACTTGCCAATGCGTCTTGGTCCATAAATGTTGACACTGGTCAATTGTGGTCCTGTCATGCGGTTGTACAGGAATGTTAATTCGCTTTCGCGTCCAAAAAAATATTTTGGATCCCGAATCATGGGGCCGACGACGTACGGGCTGACGTTTGCAGACTCTTGAGTGGGCATAATACGCGCTCATATTAATTTTTGCTTATTGTTGTTGGTGGTTTCGAGCATTGCATACGGAAGATAGTCATGTCAAGAGGGTGTTTTTTATAATATTATTTTGACGCAAATGACGTCAACAGGATGCGATTGGCGTCAAGGCGGTTTTGTTATGAATGAAAGTGTTTCTGAAATTTTTCATAGGTTTGTCTGGCGGGGCCAAGAATTCTTGCCTGAGGGAATGTGGCTATAGACCACCAGGTTTTGCAGACAACCCTCCGCACCCTGTCTGCAAACAGCAGGTCATCCGCGCAACGGAACACGAGATCTCTGGTCTGTCAGTAAACAGGGGGCAGGAGCAGGCGGAAGGCGGTCCGGCGGGCTGGAGGCCCGCCGGAGCCTTGTGCGGCGTGATGCGGCAGTGGTGGGGGTGGGGATTACTGCCAGCGCCAGTTGTGCTCGCCCACCGGCAGGGCCTGCATGGCAGCGCCGGTCATGCTCTTGGAGATGCGGGTCAACAGGTCTTCCTTGCTGGTGAAATCCACCAACCGATCGTTCTTGATCATCTGACGGGCAATCGAGGAGGCGGAACCCAAACCATCCACCAGACCCAGCTTGACCGCCTCTTCTCCGGTCCAGATCAGCCCCTGGAACAACTCCTCGCGACCGGCCTTCAGACGATCCCCCCGTCCGGACTCCACCGCCTTGATGAATTGCTCGTGAATGCGGTTCAACAGCCCCTGGGCATGCTGCTTTTCCGACGGATTCACCGGACTGAAGGGATCCAGAAACCCTTTGTGCTTGCCCGCGGTCAGCAACCGGCTCTCCATGCCGAGCTTCTCCAGGGTCTGTTGCAGACCGAAATTCTGCATCATCACGCCGATGGAACCCACCAGGGTGGCCTTGTCCGCGTAGATCTTCGGAGCCGCCGCCGCCACGTAATACCCTCCCGAGGCGCAAATGTCCTCCAGGGCGGCGTAGATGGGCATCTTGTCGTAACGCTTTTGCAGCCGGATCAGTTCGTCATAGATCCGGCCCGCCTGCACCGGACTGCCCCCCGGACTGTTGATGCGCAGGATCACCCCTTCGGTATCCGGATGCTCGAAGGCCTCCCGCAGCCCCTTGATCACCGTATCCGCCGAGGCCGGCATCTCGTCCATGATCACCCCGCGCACGTGGACCACGGCCACATGTTTGTGCTTGATCGCCAGATTGTCGAGATGGGGAAGGTCGTTCCCCAGGTTGCCGAGCCAGAGCAGCACCATCAGATACGCCGCGATGAACAGCCGAAACCAGTTTCTGGTACGGCGGGTTCTTTTTTGTTCATTGAGGCTGGCCAGCAGCAGCCGTTCCAGTACCTCCCTTTCCCGGACGCGGTTGGCTTCCAGTTGACGCATCCAGTGGCCATCTCCCTCCTGTTCTTCGAACGTCGGGGAGAGGGGGGGATCCTCGGAGAGCAGGGGTTCGTTCTTTTCCATGATTTTGGCCTGTTGCCTTTTTCAAGTCTGCGGCAGGGGTTCGGGTTTCATGCGGATATCGGTCAGACCTTTGAGATCACGGATGTGAAAACGCATCGCATAGACCTTGCACGCCCGACAGATGTCCGCGGATTGAAAACATTTGCTCTCCTTGTTGCTCCAGCAGGGAAAATTGTTGTCCCGCAACGAGGGACAGGACTGCCGGGAGAGAAACTGACATTTGGTGATGTCCCAGCAGGGAATCAACGCCATCAGGGAGCGGATGCCGGCAATGCTGATGCTGGATTTGATCATCCGGCGGACCTCAATGAGCCATTCGACATCCTCTTCGTTGAACAGCCGGGTTCCCGCCCGATTCTTGTGGGAGATGAACAGCCGCTCCCGCTCGTACATGTGAATGGTGCGGATGGAGATGCCGAGCCTTTTGGCCACGACACCGATCTTCACCAGGGTGGGCGTTTCGACGGCTTCCGCTGTGGCGACATTCATGTTCATGGGATGACATGCTCCTTGTCAATCAGGTTGCGACACCCGGAAAAAGATTGAAAAAAGCCTGTTTGCCCGCATAACGGGCCGCGGACCCCAGGGACTCCTCGATGCGCAGCAGTTGGTTGTATTTGGCGATGCGATCCGACCGGTTCAGGGAGCCGGTCTTGATCTGTCCGGCGTTTACGGCCACCGCCAGATCGGCGATGGTGACATCTTCGGTCTCCCCGGAACGATGGGAGATCACCGACGGATAACGGGATTGACGGGCCAGTTCCACCGCGTCCAGGGTTTCGGTCAGGGTGCCGATCTGGTTGACCTTGACTAGAATGGCGTTGGCGATGCCTTTCCGGATCCCTTCGGCCAGAATTGCCGGATTGGTGACAAACAGATCATCCCCCACCAGTTGCACCTTGCCGCCCAAAGCCTCGGTCAGCAGGCGCCACCCCTCCCAATCCCCTTCGGCGCAGCCGTCCTCGATGGAGAGAATGGGATAACGGTTGCACAGATCCTGATAGTAGCCCACCATCTCCTCCCGGCTTAAAGTCCGGTTTTCTCCTTTCAGGTCATACCGGTTGTTCTTTGCGTCGAAGAACTCGGAAGAGGCGCAGTCCAGACCAAGATAAAGATCCTCTCCCGGGATGTAGCCGGCGTTTTCGATGGCCTGCAGAATCACCTGCAGGGCCTCCTCGTTGGAGGCGAGATTGGGGGCGAATCCCCCCTCGTCCCCCACCGCGGTATTGAGCCCCTTTTTGGAGAGCACCTTTTTCAAGTGATGGAACACCTCCGCCCCCATGCGGATCGCCTCGGCCACCGAGGGAGCCTTGACCGGCAGAATCATGAACTCCTGGATGTCCACGTTGTTGTCCGCGTGGGCGCCGCCGTTCAAGATGTTCATCATCGGCGTGGGCAGACGATGGGCGTTGACCCCGCCCAGATAACGGAACAGGGGCTGTCCGCAGGCCAATGCCCCGGCCTTGGCCGCGGCCAGGGAGACCCCCAGAATCGCATTGGCTCCCAGGCTGGACTTGTCCGTCGTGCCATCGAGTTCGATCATGCGGGCATCCAGGCTCCGCTGTGCGAAAACTTCCAGGCCGGAAACCGCCGGGGCGATGATGGCGTTGACCGCATGCACCGCCTTTTGCACCCCCTTGCCCAGATAGCGTTTGGGATCGGCGTCGCGCAGCTCCAGTGCCTCCCGGGAGCCGGTGGAGGCCCCGGAGGGGACCGCGGCCCGGCCCATGCAGCCGCTGGAGGTGTGCAGCTCCACCTCGACGGTGGGATTGCCCCGGGAATCGATGATTTCGCGGGCGTGAACTTTGGTGATGAGGCTCATCGGGACATCTTCTCCTTCCAGATCAGGTCCGGTTTCCGGGCGGCGCGGGTGGCGTCCAGACGACCAACGCCCCCTCCCGGAATCGGGACGGCATGAGGTGCGGTTTGCAGACGTTGCGGATCGGTTTGGGCCTCGCGTCGGATGGCGATCATCGCTTCCACAAACCGGTCCAGGGTTTCCAGGGTTTCGGTCTCCGTGGGTTCGATGAGCAGACATTCGGGAACCAGAGACGGAAAATAGATGGTCGGCGCGTGGAAGTCGTATTCCAGCAGACGTTTGGCAAAATCCAGGGCGGAAATTCCGCAGGCATCCGCCTCGGGTTTCAAGCTGATGATGAACTCATGGGTGGCGCGGCGACCGGGAAAGGCCACGGTGAAACCCGCCTTGCGCAGGCGCGCCATGAGATAATTGGCATTCAGGGTGGCAAATCCGGAGATCCGTCGCAACCCTTCGGCGCCGGTCATGCGCAGATAGACATATGCCCGCAACAAAACGCCGACATTGCCGGCAAAGGTGGCCAGTCGACCGATGGAATCCGGCAGATCCTCCTCCCCGCTCCAGGAGAACCACTCCCGGCCCTTGTCGTCGATGCTCTTCTTGACAATGGGAACCGGCAGATAGGGGGCGAGCCGTTCCGACACGGCCACCGGTCCCGCGCCCGGTCCCCCGCCACCGTGGGGCGTGGCAAAGGTCTTGTGGGTGTTGAAATGTACCGCGTCGAAGCCCATGTCTCCGGGGCGGACCCGTCCGGCCACGGCGTTGAGATTGGCGCCGTCGTAGTAGAGCAGTCCGCCGGCGGCGTGGACGATCTCCGCCATGCGTTTCACCTGGCGTTCGAACACCCCCAGCGTGGAGGGGTTGGTGAGCATCAGGCCCGCGGTCTGTTTGCCCACGGCCTGACGCAGCGCTTCCAGGTCCACATCCCCGTCCGAGTTGGTGGGGATCTCCCGGACCGTGCAGCCGCACATGGCGGCGGTGGCCGGATTGGTGCCGTGGGAGGCGTCGGGGACCAGCATCTCCCGGCGCGCGTCATCTCCCCGGGCGCGATGATGGGCCCGGATCATGGCCACTCCGGCAAACTCTCCCTGGGCGCCGGCCATGGGGATCAGCGATACCGCCCGCATGCCGGCAATCTCTCCGAGCATCTCCTGCAATTCGTACAGACAGCGCAGCATGCCCTGTCCCGAGTCGTCGTTGGAAAAGGGATGCCGGTTGACGAATCCCGGCAGGGTCGCCAGAACATGGCAGGCCCGGGGATTGTATTTCATCGTGCAGGAACCCAGGGGATAGAACTGGGTATCCACGGAGAAGTTCAACTGGGAGAGCCGGGTATAGTGGCGCACCACCTGCAGTTCGGAGACCCGGGGCAGAGGCGGAGGAGCCGAACGCAGAAACCGTTCCGGGATCTCTTCCGCCGGGGCGGGGGGCTCCGGGATGTGTTGGCTGTTGCGACGTTCGTCCCGGGAGATGTCGAAGATGGTTTCCAGCATGGCTCACCCTTCCTTGACGTTGAGCACCCAGGAGAGGGTGTCGGCGTAGAGATCCAGATCCGCTTCGGTGCGGGTTTCGGTGGCGCACACCAATAGAGCCTTGTCCATCTGTGCGTAGCCCTGTCCCAGGCGATACCCTCCCTGGATGCCCAGTCTCGCCAGCCGGGCCAGTACCGGAGCCACGGGTTTGGGGAGCTTCAGGGCGACCTCATGGAAAAACGGTCCGGAAAACAGTCGGGTCACGCCGGGAATGGCGGTCAGCTTCTCCACCAGCGCCTTGGTGCGGGCATGACAGACCGCCGCTGTGTTGGCCAGCCCCTCGGGGCCGAGCAGGGAGAGGTGAATCGCGGCGGCCACGGTCATCAGCCCCTGATTGGTGCAGATGTTGGAAGTGGCCTTGGCGCGCCGGATATGTTGTTCCCGGGCCTGCAGGGTGAGAATGAAGCCGGTGTTGCCCTGGGGATCTTCGGTGCGTCCCACGATGCGGCCCGGCATCTGGCGCAGCAGGGGCTGCTTGCAGCACAGGAAGCCGAAATAGGGGCCCCCCGAGGAGAGGGGAATGCCCAGGGGTTGTCCGTCTCCGCAGGCGATGTCCGCCCCTTGCGCGCCCCAGAGTCCCGGCGGCTTGAGCAGACCCAGCGAGACCGGATTGACCAGACCCACGACAATGGCCCCTTCGGCCTTGGCCCAGTCGGTGAGCAGATCCACCTCTTCGAGCACGCCGAAGAAATTGGGTTGGGGAATCACCAGCGCGGCCACCTTCTGGCCGTGGAAGCGGTTCAAGGTTTTGGGATGGATCCGTCCCTCCACCGGATCGAAGGGGATCTCCACCACCTCCAGATCCTGGTCCCGGGTCATGGCCTGCACCACGGCCCGGTAGTGGGGATGAATCGTGGCCGGCAAGAGGATCTTTCCCCCGGGATGGGCGCTGGACCGGGCCGCCATGAGCACCGCTTCCCCCAGTCCGCTGCCCCCGTCGTAGAGCGAGGCGTTGCCGGCGTCCATGGCGGTCAGACCGGCCATCATGGTCTGGAATTCGTACAACAGCCGCAAGGTGCCCTGACTCGCCTCGGCCTGATAGGGGGTGTAGGAGGTGAGAAACTCCCCCCGTCCGGCAATCTCCCAGACCGCAGCCGGAATGTGGTGTTCGTAGGCGCCCGCGCCGATGAAACAGAGTCCGTTGGCGTCGCTCTCCGCCCGGTCGCGCATCAGGCGTCCGACGGCCATCTCACCCAAGGCGGGGGGGAGATCCAGCGACGGACAACGCAGATCGGTCGGAATCTCTCCGAAAAGGCTCTCCACCTCCGGGACGCCGATGCATTGGAGCATCGTCTGGATGTCCGCAGGGGTATGGGGTATGAAAGGCATGAGTCGGTTTTCCGCTGGCTAAAGAGAGTGTTGGAGTGACATTTTTAACCATCAGCCAGTATCGCACACAATCCGTCCTGGCGAAACGCATCGTGAAAGGAGGAGCGCATTTTGTCATGATCGGGGTGACAGGTTTTTTGGGGGGGTGGTTTTGTTTGGAGGGGTTCGGGAATGAACCGGGTCGAAGATGGAATTGGCCCGCCATGGGGTGATGTCACGTTCGATTTCACGGCCATCCGTCAAGGATAGATAAAGACGCAACCCCTCAAGAGGTATCACAGTTCGAATTCTTGGCAAAGCCATGGTCAGGCTCTTTGTTCAAGAGGTTCGATTGGCGGTGCGTGAACAGAAGATGCCCTGTCATGGCGCAAAATCAATCGCGAAACCGCCTGAACTCAATACCCCCAGAACGGCCCCCCGGGCCAGAAGAACGGCGGGCCGTATTGCAGCATGGCCGGGCCGTTCGACAGCCAGAAACCGGGGCAAAAAGGGAGTTCCGGAAAGAACATCGGCATGGATTTTCAATCCCGCAGGGCGGATTTTCCCATCCGCACAAAGGGGGGACGGACCGCGCGGGTCTGCAGCATACGGCCCCGCACCTCCACCTGACAGAGGGCGCCGGGTTGCAGACCAGACTCCACCACCGCCAGGGCGATGCCGGCCTCCAGGGTAGGGGAGTAGCCGCCGCTGGTGATCTCGCCGACTGGTTCACCATTCAGATAGACCACCTGATGATCCCGCAATACCCCTTTTTCCAGCAGAAGCAGGCCGATGCGCTTTTTCAAGGCCGGATCGTTCCGGGTCGGCTCCAAAGCCTGACGCCCGAGAAAGGGTCGGGTGGCCGGTTCCCAGGCAATGGTCCAGCCCAGCCCCCGTTCCAAAGGATTGCTCTTGTCGTGCATGTCCCGGCCATGCAGGTTCATGCCCGCCTCCAGACGGAGGGTGTCCCGGGCTCCCAGACCCGCCGGAGCCACTCCGGATTTAAGCAGCCGGTCCCAGACGCCCCCGGCCCGGTTGACCGGAATCATCAGCTCGAAGCCGTCCTCGCCGGTGTAACCGGTGCGGGCGATGCGCCAGCCCTCCTGTTCCAGTATGTGAAACCCGGGCAGGGCCGCCGCCTTGACCGCCAACTCCGCAGGCAGGACTTCGGCCAGATGATCCACCGCCTGGGGGCCTTGCAGCGCCAGAATGGCCAGATCGTGACGCTCCGTGAGGGTCACTTTGTGGGCCGGGGCGTGAATGCGCATCCAGGCCAGATCCTTTTCCCGGTTGCCCGCGTTGATCACCAGAGTGTACAGACCGGCCTGCAGACGATAGACGATCAGGTCGTCGGCCACGCCGCCCCGCTCGTTGAGCATCAGACCGTATTGTCCGGCCCCATTCGCCAACCGCCCCGCGTCACAGGCCAGGATCTCCCGGAGCATCCCGAGCACATCCCCGCCGTGCATATCCACGATTCCCATGTGGGAGACGTCGAACACCCCGCAGGCGCGTCGCACCGCGTGATGCTCCTGAATCTGGGAGCCGTAGTGCAATGGCATATCCCAGCCGGCAAACGGCGCCATGCGCGCTCCGAGGCCAATGTGACGGTCATGCAGAACGGTCTTGTGCATTTTTGTATACCTCGTCCAGACGTTTCAGTTGCTCAAGCATGGCGGGCAATTGCGCGAACGGCACCATGTTGGGTCCGTCGCAGGGGGCGTGATCCGGGTCCGGGTGGGTCTCCAGAAACAGCGCCGCCACCCCGCAGGCCACCGCCGCACGGGCCAAAGGGGCCACAAAACGACGCTCCCCCCCGGAAGATTCCCCCAGTCCGCCGGGCTTTTGCACCGAATGGGTGGCGTCGAAGACTACCGGCGCGCCGCTTTCCGCCAGAATGGTCAACGCCCGCATGTCCACCACCAGATCCCCATAGCCGAAGGCGTAGCCCCGTTCGCACACCAGAATCTGGTCGTTGCCCGTGGCCCGGGCCTTGTCCACCACCCGGGTCATGTCCCGGGGAGCCAGAAACTGCCCCTTCTTGATGTTCACCGGTCGTCCGGCCCGGGCCGCGGCCTGGATCAGATCGGTCTGACGACACAAGAATGCCGGGGTCTGGAGCATGTCCGCCACCTCGGCCACGACTGCCGCCTGCTCCGGAGTGTGGATGTCGGTGACCACCGGAATCCCCAGCTCTTTCTTGACCAGGGCCAGCAGTTCCAGACCGTCGTCGAGTCCGGGTCCGCGAAATCCTCCCGCCGAGGTGCGGTTGGCCTTGTCGAAGGAGGCCTTGTAGATCCATGGCACTCCGACAGCGTGGACCATGGCCTGAATGCGTGCGGCGGTGGAGAGGGCAAACTCCCGGCGAGAGGCGAAATCATGCCCTTCCAGAACGCAGGGACCGGCGAGCAGCACCAGGGGCAGTTGATTGCCAATGGCGATCCGGTTCACGGTGATCCGGTATTGGGGAGTCGGCATGGATCAGCCCCGTCGAAAGGCCAGAGCCGCCTTGATGAAGGCGGCAAACAAGGGATGGGGCGCCCTGGGCCGGGATTTGAACTCCGGGTGGTACTGGCAGGCCACGAAGAAGGGATGATCCGGCACCTCCACCACCTCCACCAGTTCATTGTCCGGGCTGGCGCCGGAGATGATCAGCCCGGCCTGAACCAGTCGGTCCCGGTAGTTGTTGTTGAATTCGTAGCGGTGGCGGTGGCGCTCGGAGATGTTCAGAACCCCGTAGGCCCGGGCCGCGTGGCTGTCGGGGACGAGGCGGCAGGGATAGGCCCCGAGGCGCATGGTGCCTCCCTTGTCCGCGTCCGTGTCGCGGCGTTGGATCTCCTGGTCGGATTTCCACTCCGTGAGCAGGGCGATCACCGGATGAGGGGTGTGATCGGAGAACTCCGAGGAGTAGGCCCCTTCCAGACCGGCGACGTGACGGGCGTATTCCACCACGGCCATTTGCATGCCCAGGCAGATGCCGAAATAGGGCACCTTGTGTTCCCGGGCGTACTGGACCGCGCGGATTTTGCCTTCCGCGCCCCGTTCGCCGAAGCCGCCGGGAACCAGGATGCCATCCACGCCGCCGAGCAGGGCGGATGGATTGTCCGGGGTGATCTCATCGGCGTTGACCCAGCGCAGGGAGACCCGGCAGTCGTTGGCGATGCCGCCATGGGTGAGGGCCTCCACCAGGGATTTGTAGGCATCCTTGAGTTCCACATACTTGCCCACAATGCCGATGGTGGTCTTGCCGTTGGGGTTGACGATCTTCTCCAGCACCGCCTCCCAGTCGTCCATGCGGTGTTCGGAGCCACGCAGATTGAGAAACTGCAGACTCTTGCGGGCAAATCCCTCCAGATGCAGGGCAAAGGGCACCCGGTAAATGGACTCCTGATCCTGACAGCAGATC
>JADGAB010000380.1 GCA_015232245.1 Magnetococcales bacterium
GGCGCAGTCGCCGGTTTGGACTCTGCCGCGGACGGAACTTTTCTGGTCTCGGGGGGGGCCGCGGGTTTGGCTGCCGACCCGGGAGGAACCACCCGCTGGTTGATCCGGGAGTCGGGGGGAGGCAGCGCAAACCAGCGTACCCCCTCCAGGGTCAACAGCAATCCCGCACTGAGCAGCAACAGATGCTTGCCGGAAATCCGGCCCGGTTTGGTCAACCAGGCGGGTTTGGTCAACCAGGCGGGTTTGAAACGCAGACGGGGCAACCGGAAGGCCGGTCTGGAGAAGGATTCGGGGACCGATTGCGTGGTGAGATCACGGGTGGAGACCAGCGTTTTGGCGCGGAGCGGGACACGGACAGTGGTCTGGACAACCGGCGCGACCGGCACTGAAGCAGGCGAGTCGCCGGGCGACCATTGCCGGATGAGCATCCGGAATGCGTCGCTGATCTCCGAGATCTCCAGCTGCACCACGGCCCGTTCCGAACGGGTCTCCTCGTGAATGAGGTTGAACTCGAAGAATCCCGCCTCGGAGAGGACATTCAGGTTTTTGCGAACCTTCTGATAGGTATTCAGACGGATCGGGCAGGTGAAATTCTGTTTACCCGCAGAGAGGGAGGCAAAGGATTTCCACAAGTAAGTGGTCTGTTGCTGAAGCGCCATGATCGCCTGTCGCTGAGCATCCGTGAGATCCCCCGGATTGGTCGATTCAGCAATCATCCTCGCGCTCCTGACCGCGTGGAGTACTATAGGTGGATTTTGAGAAGATGCCTGAATGAGCGTTCTCGCCATGCCAACTGTGGAAATGAACAGTATAGGCTCCCCAGGGCGGATTTGCAAAGTCTCATCATCCATCTCCCCTTTTCCAGACGATTTTTTTTTATTGTTTTTACCCGCATCCGTACGGATCCTTGCGTTTGAAGCCATTTATGGTTTTTATTAGCCTCGAATTGAGAATCTCTTGCACTGAAATCAGGCTTTTCGCACCCTGTAAGGATCCATTGACCATGACCCGTCGTTTTTTTTACACTTTGCTGTTTTTTGCAACCCTGTTGACCGGCACAGCGCATACGGCCAACATCACTTCCAAAACCGCATCCGGAGCCCATCCCATGGTGACCCTGACCACGAATCACGGCGATATCGTTCTCGAACTCGATGAAGCCAAAGCCCCCATCAGCGTCAAGAACTTTCTCGGTTATGTCGATGCCGGGTTCTACGACGGCCTGATTTTCCATCGGGTCATTCCCGGCTTCATGATCCAGGGGGGTGGCATGACCCCGGACATGCGGGAAAAACGCAACAACGATCCCATCAAGAACGAGGCGGACAACGGTCTGCTCAACAGCCGGGGCACCATCGCCATGGCCCGCACCCAGGTCGTGGACAGCGCCACCTCCCAGTTCTTCATCAATCTGGCGGACAACGCCTTTTTGAACCATGGCAAACGTGATTTCGGGTACGCGGTGTTTGGCCGGGTCGCCTCGGGCATGGAGGTGGTGGAGAAGATCGCCGCCATCAAAACCGGCAACAACAAGGGCCATGGGGATGTGCCCATCGAACCGGTGATCATCCTCAAGGCACAGCGCACATGAGTCACAGCCGGGACTCCCTCGAAAGGGTGGTCAAAAGCTTCCTGTGCGCCAGAATCCATGGCGCCGATCAGTACAAGGAGAGCCGTCCGGAAGACGAATGGACGGCCTTGCATGGCGATTTCTACACGACTGTCCTTTCCGTGGCCTCCCGGCACAACGGAAAATTTGTCAAATGTCTGGCCTCCGGGGTGATGTGTGTTTTCCGTCATCCCGGGGATGCGGTTCAGACCGCCATCGACATCCAGGAACATTTGCAGGAAAAACGACGTTATCCCGCGCAAGGCATCTCCTGCGGCATAGGCATCGCCAGCGGCGAAGCCTATGCCCTGCATCTGGCGGAGTTCAAACGGGTCGATTTCCTGGGCAACACCAGCGACATGGCCCAACTGTTGTGCGAACAGGCCCGGGGTCATGCCATTCTGATGCATCATCCCGAGCCCGTCGTGGCCCAGAATTTTCCCATCCGTTCCAGGGCCGGCGAACTGGCGGGCCGTCCGGTGCTTGAATATTTCCAGGAGATGCCTCCAATACGTCTTTCCACCTCGGAGGCGCACTTCAAGCGTTTGGCCATCCACTGGCAGGCCAATCCCGGAGAGTACGTCGCCGCATCCCCCATCGAACCCCTGCGCAACCTCAAGGAGGAGGAACCCTCCCCTGCCCGACCCTGTTTCGGCAAGGTTTCCGCTTTCAAGAAGGAACGGGGATTCGGTTTCATTCAATACTACGCCGACAATCACGAGTATCAGGAAATCTATTTCCACATGACCTACGTGATTCATCAGGTGCCGGTATTCGAAAACGATCACGTACAGTTTGTCATCAAGCCGGGCAAGGAGGGGCGTCCCCAGGCCTGCGCGGTTCTGGTGCTGGGCAGTCGCTTCCAGGGACGGGTGGAGTCCTGCATGGAGGACGGCACCGGATTCATCACCATCCGGGATCACGACTCCAAACCGGTACGGTTTTTCATGCTGCCCCAGGAGGTGCTGTACGACACGCTCCGGGCGGACGATCTGGTGGAGTTCACCGCCGGTTCCGGTTCCGAGACCGAAGGGTTGATCGCGCTGCAGATCACCCGGCAGGAAGAAGCCAACGCCCCCCAGACGGACATGGGGGAAAATCTGGTGATCGGCGCCATCGAACACGCGGTGGTGACGGTCTATTTCCCGGAAAAAGGGTACGGCTTCGCCAAGTGCAAGCGCAACAGCGTCTACATTCACGTCTCGGAACTGAGCGA
>JADGAB010000381.1 GCA_015232245.1 Magnetococcales bacterium
GAATTGCTTTAGCAATTCCCTTTTGAAAAGCGCGCCAACGTCAAAGGCAAAGTCCCAAGGGCTTCGCCCCTGGACCCCACCAGGGGGATAATCCCCCTGGACCCCTATCCGTAAAACAACTCATCCCGCCACCCTTCCCCTCACCGGACTGTCCCGGCTGCAGGCGTCCTGGCAAGACGAAATCCCACAGCACTGTTGCGATACTCATGGTGATAATCATGCCGATTGCTGATGCGCAGCGACTCTCCCCCATTGTTCCAGCTTCCACCCCGCACCACCCGACTGACACCCTTGTCCGGCCCTTTGGGATCCACCTCCGGTGAGACCTGGTAATAACGCTCCCCATGCCAATCCGCCACCCACTCCCAGACATTGCCCAACATGTCATGCAAACCCCAACCATTGGGTTGCAACTGCCCGACCGGATGGGTCTGTCGATAGGCGTTCCCCTGATCATACCCAAACCAGGCATACCGCTCCATCTCCTCCATGCCGTTGCCCCAATACCGCACCGTCTCGGTGCCGGCCCGGGCGGCATACTCCCATTCCGCCTCGGTGGGCAGACGATAAAGATCGGTCTTTTCCAGCCGGTTCAACTTCTGGATGAACTCCTGAACATCCTCCCAACTCACATTCTCCACCGGCAGATCCCGACCCGGAAATTCGCTGCGATTGCTCCCCATGACCGCCTGCCACTGGGCCTGTGTCACCTCGTATTTGCCCAGATAAAATCCCTGCCCGATGATCACCTTGTGCCGGGGGGTTTCGGTCTCCACGACGCGCTCATCCATGGTCCGGTCCGCGCCCATCACAAAGGATCCTGGCGGAATCAACACCAACACCATGCCGATGCTGTTGCGCTCCTCTGCCATGACCAGACCGATCCATGACATCAGCACCAGAATCCATCCAAATCGTCGCATGAACCGATCCTTTCGCCTTATTTCATCAACTGCCTGATCTGAACCGCCAATAATCCCATGGAAAAAATCAACAACGCCATGAAGATATTACCAAGCCCGAGAATAAAAAAACTGACAATCTTGGTAAAAAAGGCACCGGCAATGAAAAATACCGACAAGACAAGACAAAACAGACTCATCAACAGAAATATCTTCAGCGGATTGTAATACAGAATCGCCTCGATGATATACTGCATGGTACGCAGGGAGTCACGCAGCAACCGGACCTTGCTCTTGCCATGCCGGGAATAATAATCGATGGGCAGATGATCGACAAATTTGCCGGTCATGTAATAGGCCAGGGTCAGGGATGTGGTGAAACTGAAGGTGTTGCACAAACGGGGAAGATACGAAAGAATCGTCTGCCTGGAAAAGACCCGCAAACCGGAATTGACATCCGGAATCTTCTGACCCGTGGTGAACTCCACCAGCATGCGCAAAATCGCCCGCAACGGCGACTTGAAACTGGATTCCCGATAATGGGCGCCGGTGCGTTGTCCCACCACCATATCAAATCCCATCCGGTAACGGGCCAGCAGATCCGGCACCCGATCCACCGGATAGGTTCCATCCGCATCCAGGATCACGATGGTATCGTAACTGGCGGAAAGAATACCCTTTTTCAGGGCATTGCCATATCCGCCGGGAATGGGATGCCGGATCACCCTGGCCCCGTGGAGTGCGGCCATCTCGCCGGTGCCATCCCCCGAACCGTCATCCACCACCACCACTTCCGCCGGTTCCAGGCCGTGTTTGCGGGCCACTTCCAGACAACTGTCCACGGTGGCGGCGATGGCCGCGCCTTCATTGAGGGCAGGAATGATAAAACTGATCATGTTTTTCGCGCCACCAGCATCAGGGATTGACCAAAAAAATGTCGTGTCAGCGGTGTGAGCAGACGCGACAAGGGTAACAGATATTTCACGAACACCCGGGTCTGAAAATTGGCCGCGTTTCCATCCAGGCTGTGATGGGTGACAAGGCAGTTCACCCACCAACCGAAGAAGCCGATGGGATTGAAAAATCCCACATCGACCACCTCGGCGGGCTGACCGGCAAACAACTCCAGCAACCGT
Organism: Magnetococcales bacterium; assembly: GCA_015232245.1. Classification (GTDB taxonomy): domain Bacteria; phylum Pseudomonadota; class Magnetococcia; order Magnetococcales; family Magnetaquicoccaceae; genus Magnetaquiglobus. Next base: position 2,039 of record JADGAB010000381.1, read on the forward strand.
TTGCGGCCATAGCGGCGATGATGATGGGCCAGCCGGTCCAGATCGTTGTACAGAAAATCATGGGCCGGCACCTGAATCAACAGATGACCTCCTGGCGCCAGCAGGGCCAGCAGATGCGTCACCCCAAGGCGGTCATCCTCCACGTGTTCCAGCACATTGCAGCACAACAGGGAGCGGGCCTGACCCCAACCGATGGGGGCCAACTGGTCGGACCGGGCAATATCCGCCGTGACAAAGCGTAAACCGGGATATTGCTGACCCGCGTTGGCCACCGCCTCCGGATCGATGTCCAGACCCACGTAAGGGCCAAGTTGCGCCAGATGGCCCACGAATCCCCCATGTCCCAAGCCCACCTCAACCACCGGGGCGGCCAGACGGGCAGAAAAATAATCCAGAATCCACCGGACATAGGCATCCGCTTCCGCCACGGAAGAGGAGTAGGTTGATGCAGCGGGAATGGGATCCATGCAGACTCCATATTGATAGGGGTAGGGGCAGGGGCAGGAAAAGAGGGTATCCCCTTCACCTCCCTCCGAATCGACCATTCTTCTTTATTGTTCAACCGCAACCATTTTAGGATGCGTAGTTTTACCTGACAGGGGTCCAGGGGGATTATCCCTCTGGTGGGATCCAAGGCAAAGCCCTTGGGACTTTGCCTTTGGCGCGCTTTTCAAAGGGAATTGCGGAGCAATTCCCGCGCGCGCCCAGCAAAACCGCGAAGCGGCGCCTTTCCAGCCGTGCGTCATGCATTGCCGCCGGGTCTAAAAATCAACA